>JAVVEE010000003.1:0-49714 GCA_032251315.1 Gammaproteobacteria bacterium | reverse complement strand
ACCAATACGCCTTTCACGGCCTGCTCGATTACGACGACGTCATCAACCCCGAAAGCTATCCCTTCGATGCTCTGCTGGCCAGGGCGGAACGGCAGTTGCGCGAATTTCCCGGCACGGTGGACGCTATCATCGTGCACTGGGACTTTCCGGCAAGCACCCTCGCGCCCATCCTGTGTGAGAAATTTGGTCTGCGCTCCGCCTCTCTAGAGGCGGTGCTCAAGTGTGAGCACAAGTACTGGGCGCGTTTGCAACAGCAGGAGGCAATCCCCGAATTTACCCCTCGCTTCGCCAAGGTCGATCCCTTTGATGACGAGTCGCTGGAAAAGCTGGAGCTGGATTTTCCTTTCTGGCTGAAACCGATAAAGTCCTATGCCTCCCATCTCGGTTTTCGTATCGACAACGCCGCCGATTTCCAGCACGCCATCCCCATCATCCGCAAGCATATCCCGCGCCTCGGCGACGGTTTCAATGCCGTACTGGCGCACGCAGAACTGCCGCCTGAGATAGCAGAGGTGGATGGCTACCACTGCATCGCCGAAGAGATTATCAACGGTCGCCAATGTGGTGTCGAGGGGTATGTGAAAAATGGACAGGTGTTTGTGCATGGGGTCATTGACGGGGTGAAAGACGCCCGTAATCTCAGCTTCACCCGCTGGGAGTACCCCTCAGTATGGCCACAGCAGGTGCAGGATCGAATGATTGAGGCGACCCGCACGCTGGTGCGCCATATCGAATTCAATGACTCACCCTTCGGCATCGAATTCTTCTGGGATGAAGACAATGACCGCCTGGGCGTGCTGGAGGTCAATACCCGCATTTCCCAGTCCCACTCCGATCAGTTCATCAAGGTGGAAGGTGCCTCCAACCATCAGGTCGCCATCGATGTGGCTCTGGGCCGCGAGCCGGATTTTTGCCACAACGAGGGGCCTTATTCCTGTGCCGCCAAATTCATGCTGCGCCGCTATGCTGAAGTGACAGTCACCCGTGTGCCCTCGAAGGAGCAGATCGCCGCCATCGAAAAGCACTACCCTGACAGTCGGGTCGTGGTATTAGTGGCGCCAGGCCAGCATCTAAGCACTCTACGCGATCAGGACAGCTACAGCTTCGAGATCGCTTACATCTTTTTGGGTGCCGATAACCAGAGGCAACTGCTGGAAACCTACCGCGAGGTCGCCGGCAAGCTGGACTTCGCATTTTCCGATGATCAACCGGTGGAGGATTGGCAGTTCGTCAGGGTGGAATATTAGCCCGCTACCGACCCCACAGACACCGTCAGCGTGGCCGGTTTCCGCAGGCTATCTGAACCGCGACACCATCCTTGCAGAGGAGCGGCAATGAACATAGTTACTGAGTTCCCTTGCTCGATTCGTGAGATCGAGCACACCCTGATCACGATGCCCGACGGAGCCCGCCTGGCCGCGAAAATCTGGCTGCCGGTGGGAGCCGAAAACGATCCCGTTCCTGCCATTTTTGAATACATTCCCTACCGCAAGCGCGACTTCACCCGTCGGCGTGATGCCCAGATCCATGCCTATCTGGCAGGTCATGGCTACGCCTGCGTACGTGTAGACCTGCGCGGTTCCGGGGAATCCGATGGTGTGCTGGTCGATCAGTACCGCCAGCAGGAGCTGGACGACGGCGTCGCAGTCATCCGCTGGCTGGCGGAGCAGCCGTGGTGCAACGGCCGGGTGGGGATGATGGGGATCTCCTGGGGGGGCTTCAACAGCCTGCAGGTCGCCGCCCAGCGCCCATCGGAGCTCAAGGCGATCATTACCGCCTGCTCCACCGACGACCTTTATCTCGATAACATGCATTATATGGGCGGTTGCCTGCTTACCGACAACCTCTCCGAGGCGACTACCATGTTCTCGGTCAATACCTGTCCGCCCGATCCCAAACTGGTGGGGGAAAGGTGGCGGAAGATGTGGCTGGAGCGGCTGGAGGGGAGCGGCCTGTGGCTGGATATCTGGCTGCGCCACCAGCGCCGCGATGCCTATTGGCAGCACGGCTCAGTCTCCGAGGACTATGCCGCCATCCAGTGCCCGGTGATGGTGGTAGGTGGCTGGGCTGATGGCTACACCAACGCCATCTTCCGGCTGCTGGATCATCTGGAAGTCCCGCGTCTGGGACTCATCGGGCCGTGGGGCCACCGCTATCCACACCTCGGGCGCCCGGGCCCGGCTATCGGTTTCCTGCAGGAAGCGTTGCGCTGGTGGGATCACTGGCTCAAGGATGCCGATACCGGCATCATGGCCGAACCTATGCTGCGCGCCTGGATGCTGGATTCGATACCCCCGACCACACGCTATGAATGCCGTCCCGGACACTGGGTCGCCGAGCCGGTTTGGCCGCCGCACGAGCCAGATTGGTGTACTTTGTTTCTTGCTCCCCATCGCCTGACCCTGTCGGAACAGACGGGTCTCCCTGATGAAGGCATGCAGTCAATACAGTCCCCGCTCAGCGTCGGCCTTTTCGCCGGCAAATGGTGCTCCTACACCGCCGCCCCCGACCTGCCCCACGATCAGCGCGAAGAGGATGGTGGCGCCCTGGTCTTTGAAACTCCGCCTCTGCATGAAACGCTCGAGATCCTCGGCGCCGCGGTGGTGGAACTGGAGCTAAGCGCCAATCGGCCGGTGGCGATGGTGGCAGCGCGGCTCTCCGATGTCGCCCCCGACGGCAAGGCCACCCGCGTCACCTACGGCCTGCTCAACCTCACCCACCGCGACGGCCATGCCGAGCCGGAAGCGCTGGAGCCGGGGCGACGCTATCGGGTGCGCGTCAATCTTAACCACGTGGCCCAGACTTTCCCCGCCGGCCACCGTATCCGGCTCTCGCTTTCGACCTCTTATTGGGCGCTGGCCTGGCCATCGCCGCAGTCGGTCAAACTCGACATTTTCACCCGGAACAGCACGCTTCTGCTGCCACTGCACCAGTCGCGGGAAATCGACACGCAGGTCTCTTTCGAAGCCGCCGAAGGCGCGCCGCCGCCCCGCGTGGAGCAACGCCGACCGGCGCATCACAACTGGCTGGTACACCGTGATCTGGCGGCAGATGAATCCATCCTGGAGATCATCAAGGACGAAGGTACTTACTATTTCGAGGAACTCGACCTGGAAGTTAGTGATGGCATCTGGAACTGGTATACCTCTCAGAATGATGACTTCGCCTCACCCCGGGCGGAAACACGCACCGAACGCACCTTCCATCGCGGTGACTGGTTCGTGCGTACCACCACCCGCACCGTGCTGACAGCCGATGCCACCCATTTCCACATCTACGCCGAACTGGATGCCTACGAAGGCGAAGTCCGGGTTTACTCGCGCAACTGGTCGCGTGATATTGCGCGTGACCTTGTTTAATGCTGATTAAAACGCACGGGGAAAAACAGTAGGGCTTTCTGGTATTGGTGAGGGGTCTGTATGGCAACTAAACTGACAACAGGAAGTATATCGTTGTATCGTTCTCACGCTGCAGCGTGTCTTGCCTTTTTAGCTTTTGAACAATCAGTTCAAAACACATTCAGGTTTATGTATGCATATTTCGGCGTACCCTGCGGTGAAATTTTACGCCCATGGAACGCTGTTACAAAATTGAGTTTATATACTCTTTTAAAGCCACGGCATTATTATGCTTCGGTTCTTTGGCTGCATACATGAAAGTGACATTGAGTTTTTTGACATAACCCAGCAACTCATCTACAGCTTCAGGGGCTGCATCGAGCTCAGCAAAGTATCTTTGCTTAAACTCCGGCCATTTTTGAACATCATGCTGATACCATTTGCGAAGTTCATTGGAGGGAGCAACCGATTTGAGCCAGACATCAACCTGCGCATTCTCTTTTGACAACCCTCTCGGCCAAAGTCGATCAACCAGAATCCTCAACCCATCTTTTGCATTTGGATCATCATACACGCGCTTGATAAAAATTTTCATGACTCAAATTTAAACATATAACGCTACACTAAAATGCGTACTTTTTAGCGATGATTCTTTAAATAAAGCGTGCTCGGATCAAACTATATTCGCCATAGTTGCATCGTTCCCACGCTCCGGCGTGATAACGCAGCGTCCGGGGCTGCATTCCACGCTGGAGCGTGGGAACGATGGTGAATAAGAGCAGTTATTTTTCTACCAGACCGCTCCACTGTTCGCACGGTAATAGTTCATAACATTTCTCAAAATCACTTTTTAACCCGCAACAAAATCGAAAGGCAAAACCACTTGTTTTAAAAATTATCGAATCCTGACAATGAAGCCTATGTCGCTGCTTTCATTCTTCTATGAAAGCTTCGTCGCCACAGTGTTCTGGAAGATAGCCTTATGCACATCACCCATGCTCAGCATACCAACCAGCTCGTCTCCTAACGCTACAGGAATACGACGGAACTTTCTGCCACACATCACCGAAGCAGCCTGCAAAATATGCATCTCCGGTCTGACGGTAATCACCGTTGGCGTCATCACATCCTTAACCTGTATGTTCACCACATTTCCGTACTGTTTCATCAATGCCTCGTAATCAACAGAAGACATGCTATCCATTAGATCCTCGAGCTTTGGAAACATTTTACCCAGCACATCGCTCTCGGATACCGTACCCACCAGCTTGCCATCATCAACAACAGGTATTCCACTGTATCGATACACACACATAAGAGATACTACTTCTCCCAGCTTTTTGTCGGATGTAACAGTACGTAAACTCGTTGTCATGATATCTTTAACTAACATAATGAAACCTCAAAATTATTAATTCGCTCATTTCCAGTCTTATATAACCCTGTCTATCTTCGATCTTAGCAGGAAATGCATTGTCGCACCCTTAATCTGAATCCAATACCCTATCTGCTGGCAGGCAATTTTATAGCTCGTAGGGCGTAATAAGCACCGCGCATTACGCCGAATGAAACGTGTAGAGCAATACTTCATACTACGGTTCTGAGCACAACTTTAAAGTAGGTTGGCGGTGAGGCACGATCTCCAACAAATGCTAAAATGCACAAAAAATTTAATATCTTGCATCAGCTGCGCGATTGTTTATCTTCTTAAGAATTCTCAGCATTATGGGTAATGGGTTCGCGCATCCACTAGCGTGCGACTTTCTTTTGCGGAAAAATAGTGAATATTGCATGGAAAGACCTGACCCCATGAATAGCATGAATAGAATTAACTTCAATCGCGTGACCCCATTGAACCACTTTATTCTTGTCCACTAGGTTCAACATCATTTTCTGCCAAAAAAATTGGGTCTGAAATTATATCTTCAACTATCTCCACAGGTGCTAAATTTTTTGGTTTCGGTGGGGGGGCTTGCCATGGAACAACATGCTGTCCAACCGCATTGTAGTATTTGGTAACACAAGAAACTAACTCTGGTACAAAGTTACGACGTTGTGTAAATTTTCCACCCAGGTCTGAAACAGACTTTATCTCAAATGCTCTAGGAATCTGTCCTTTTCGATCTATAACTAACGCATCAATATCTTCTCTGATCATAGAGAGGTCTGCACAAGTATCTTGCGTACGTCCTGGCCACTTAGCTACGACCATAATACTTCCATGTTCAGTTTTTGCTAGCTGCTTTAAAAGCCATGTAACTGTTGCTGTAGCCCTCTTTTTATCTCGTGGAGCATCAACGGACATTGAAATTGTTACAGAGCGCCTCGTAAGATCAGCTTCAATTGAAATGTGAGATGCTGCATCTGGCACTTCAAGTCGGCTTTCAAGGACTCCGGTTTGAATAAAGGAGCTTTGCAGCCATTTTAGACGGTCACTTGGACTTTTTCGTTCCTTAGCTGTGAGGACAGTAGTTACATTGGTCTCCAACTGTCTGCTCATTAAAAGGGCGGTACATCGCATGAGCTCATCCCAGTCACTGACTACCGCAGCACCAAGTGGCGAATACTTATCAAATTTTGATTTTGCGAAATAAAGCTTACAAGCCTCAACCCACTCCTTACCCATCTGGTCAAATTCGCTGATTCCGGCTGAGTCATGTTCCAGGTATCGCACAAACTCATTTAGCATATAAGCCTGATCTGGGTCGGAGACTGAACTTTTCGAGAGCTGTATTTTTGCTTCTGTTTTCAAATATGACCACGACCAGTGATATAGAAATGCTTTCTTTAACGATTGTCGATTAATTTCACAGGGAGGCTGTGTTGGTGTTGCTACAAACTGATTGGATAAAGTTAAAACAGCGTCTATTCCATGTTCCTTTGCAATATCAAGGTAGCGCTCGATCTGTCCAGAATTAAGATCAACATTCTTTGCTTTTGCTTCTACTAACGCTCGCCATACCCTGCGACCATTATCCACAATAATTAAAGCATCTGGCCGGTCTTTATTGTCGTTATTCTTTGATCGGAAAACCGGTTCAACCCATACTTGTACTTTTGCACGCTTCCCTGTCGGTGCGCCAAGTGGCGAGAGCAATGCTTCAGCAAATTCATCAACAGACATTAACATCGCACCAGTTACACAGGTGTTACGCAGTTCAGGCTTTATAGCGACAGGGATGAGACGAGCTATCTCTCCGGAAGATAAGTACTCTGGACGTTTCATGTTGTTGACCTCATTTTTTAATTATATTTAGCAGGGCCGAGTTAATACTTAACTGCAATACTCTGAGGCAATTGATTTTTTTGGATTGTCCAACGTCACACTCTCCCCGATACCCTGTGCTGTTTTGATGTGAATGTAGTTTTTTACGTTATTGCCATTAGGAACGCAAGTTTTTCTTTTGAATTTGATTTGATGTTTGGGGTCAGAGTAAAAATACAATGCTCTTCGATATAACAAACAACTCTGCTCCAAAGACCATACATCATCATGTGTTTCTGGCCTTATTTGGAAACCGTTCCGGATGCTCGATTATTTCCTGCGTGAGATCGACATCAATATCGGGCCAATAAAAGTGACCGGGTGATGGTTCCTCGACATTCATAATTACTTTTATTGTCTGATCCTTAAACCACGGAAACTCGTCGTACGGCATGAACAGCTCTTGTTCGTGTGCCAGCAACCAGATTCCATGGCTGGAAATATTTGTTACTTCAACCGCTGAAGTAGCGTTGCCATGCGCTGATAAGCTCATGATAGTGTTCCTCAATAAGTGATTCGATTTCTTTCAGCTGATGTCGATTATAACGGTAGGATTTTGCAAACTGAAGCTCCGGCTCAAGCCAGAACTTCGCTTCGCCGTCAGCTGATACCACGTGAACATGCATTCGTGGTTCTTCTCGCGAAAAAAAGAAGAACCTATATCCCTTCTCTCTGAATACCGTAGGACTCATTTATTTTCCTTGTGCTTAACAGTGTATTAACAGAAGTCCGGCTTTACTGTGATAGACAGATTTCTATCTGCCTATCCCCGATACCCTGTGTTTTTTTGAAGCTCATGTGTTTTTTACGCCATTCCATCTAGCAAGGCAAGGTTTTGTTTTTAATCTCATTTCAAAACAGGCGTCGCTTTTGACTTTGATATCGTACCTATGCCCTGGGAGTGAGAGATTTGAACGGTTCAAATTTACTCGAACAACGGAGCCAAATGAATGTGTTATGTGCGAATGAATTCGCACCTACAGGAAAGCAGAATCTCTGACATGGGCTACTTCCTGCTTTACGCTTTATAGGGTTTGCCATAAAACAGCTGTTCAAATCTATTCCTGACAAATGTATCGCCATGCCAGCAAGCCTTCACAGTGCTACCTTATATTCAAATACTCCCTCTCCGAAATATCATCCCAGGCAATCACCTGCTTACGAAACTTGGCATAGGATTCATAAATCCGTTTTGCCGCTGGATTTTTACCCGCCAGTTCCAGCACGACTTCGTCGGACAGGGCTTTTAGTTTTTCCAGCACGTCATCGGGCAGGCGGCGGACATCGACGTTGTGTTTGTTGATGAGGGTGTCGAGGGCGGCGTTGTTTTTTGCGGTGAATTCGGTGGACATGTCCTGATTCACGACTTTGCAGGCGTTCATGACGATGCTCTGTAAATCTTTCGGTAAGGATTCCAGCGCTTCTTTGTTGATGATGGCTTCGAGGGTGGTGCCGGGTTCGTGCCAGCCGGGGTAGTAGTAGTATTTGGCGGCTTTGTAAAAACCGAAGGCGAGGTCGTTGTAGGGGCCGACCCATTCGGTGGCGTCGATGGCGCCGGATTTCAGGGAGGTGAAGAGTTCGGCACCGGACAGGTTGACCGGGGTGCCGCCGGCGCGGCGCAGCACTTCGCCGCCGAGGCCGGGGATGCGCATTTTCAAGCCTTTCAGGTCTTCAACGCTGTTGATCTCTTTGTTGAACCAGCCGGCCATCTGCACCATGGTGTTGCCGGCAGCGGCAGGAACGACGCCAAAAGGTTCGTAGGTTTCGGTCCACAGCTCCATGCCGCCGCCGTGATACAGCCAGGCGTTCATTTCCTGGGCGTTGAGGCCGAAGGGGACGGTGGAGAAAAACTGCGCCTCTTCGACTTTGCCTTTCCAGTAGTAGGCAGAGCCGTGGCCCATTTGCGCGGTGCCGCGCGAGACTGCGTCGAACACTTCCATGGCGGGCACCAGTTCACCACCGCCGTAGACTTTGATCTTGATGCGCCCGCCGGACATCTCTTCGATGACTTCGGCCAGTTTGTTGGCGCTGGTGCCGAGGATGGGAAAGTTTTTCGGCCAGGTGGTGACCATTTTCCACTCTATGGTTTTCTTCTCTTCGGCGATGGCGGGCGCGGTAAATGCGCCGGCGGCGACACTGCCGAGGGCGGCGGTTTTTATAAAGTCACGACGTTTCATGTTTTTTTCCTTTTTTATTCACCGCCGGGGAGGCGGACAAAAGTTTTTATATTTTGAATTTTTATTGATCAGGCCGGTTGCAGGTTAGCGTAACTCATCACCAGCCACTTGCTGCCTTTGTATTCGAAATTTACTTCAACACGGGCATGTGCGCCACTGCCTTCGAGGTTGGTTATGACGCCTTCACCGAATTTGCCGTGCATTACGCGCTGGCCGATGCGCAGGCCGTTGATCGATTCGGTTTCTTTCGACTTCATCGCCGAGGGTGAATACAGCGGCTGGCTGATGGTGGGTTTGGCGCGCACTTCGGTAAGCAGGTGCTGGGGGATTTCGCTGATGAAGCGCGAGGGTTCCGGGCAGAGATCCTGTCCGTAGAGGCGGCGATGTTCGGCGCAGGTCATCACCAGTTTCTGGCGCGCGCGAGTGATGCCGACGTAGCACAATCGACGCTCTTCTTCGAGCTTGCCCTCTTCTTCCAGCGAGCGCTGGCTGGGGAACAGCCCCTCTTCCAGCCCGACCAGAAACACCAGGGGGAATTCCAGGCCTTTGGCGCTGTGCAGGGTCATCATCTGCACGCAGTCCTGCCAGGCATCGCCCTGACTTTCGCCCGCTTCGAGCGCGGCGTGGGTGAGGAAGGCGGTGAGTTCGTCCATGCCGGCCAGCTCTTCGGCGTTGGCATCAAACTCGAAACCCCGACCGGCGCTGATCAGCTCTTCGAGGTTTTCCACTTTGGCTTCGGCCTTTTCAGTTTTCTCCTTGCCGTACTGCTCAATCAACCCGCTGTGGTGAATGACGTGATCGATGCGCTCGAACAGTGGCAGCGATTCGGTGTCGGCCGCCATGGTGTCAATCAGGGTCATGAATCCGCTCAGTGCATTGGCGGCGCGGGCGGTGAGGGCTTTTGTATCGATCAGGCTTTGCGCCGCCTGCCACAGGGCCACGTCCTGATCGCGGGCGATTTCGCGAATGCGTTCGACGGTGCGATCACCGATGCCGCGCGTGGGCGTGTTCACCACCCGTTCGAACGAGGCCATGTCGTTGCGGTTGTTGATCAGGCGCAGGTAGGCCAGCGCGTCCTTGATTTCGGCGCGGTCGAAATAACGCAGGCCGCCGTAGACCCGATAGGGAATACCTTCGCTGACAAAGCGTTCCTCGAATACACGGGACTGCGCGTTGGAACGGTAGAGGATGGCGATGTCCGAGCGCGCCCCGCCCTGTTCGATCCACTGTTTGACGTGGTCGAGCACGTAGCGGGCTTCGTCGTATTCGTGGAAGGCCCGGTAATAAAGGATGGGCTCGCCGTCTTCGCCGCTGCTCCAGAGCTTTTTGCCCAGGCGGCCGCTGTTGTTGTCGATGATGGCGTTGGCCGCCGACAGGATGGTGGTGGTCGAGCGGTAGTTCTGTTCCAGACGCACGATGTCGCTGGTCTGGAAATGTTTCTGGAACAGCTGGATGTTTTCCACGCGCGCGCCGCGCCAGCCGTAGATGGCCTGGTCGTCATCGCCGACGATGAAGACGTGGTTTTTGCTGCCCGCCAGCAGCCGGATGAGGGCGTACTGGATGGTGTTGGTATCCTGAAACTCGTCGACCAGGATGTGGCGGAAACGCTGCTGGTAGTGCTGTTGCAGGGTGGCGTTATCGCGCACCAGTTCCAGGGTGCGCAGCAGCAGTTCGGCAAAGTCGACCGCACCGGCTTTTTCGCAGGCCGCTTCGTAGGCGCTGTAGATGCGCACCAGTTGCACGTATAGTGGGTTGCGTCCGGTGTCGATGTGCTTGGGGCGTTGGCCTTCGTCCTTGCGGGCATTGATGAAGGCCTGCGCCTGTTTGGGCGGCCATTTGGCTTCGTCCAGACCCAGGCCTTTGAGGATGCGGCGGATCATGCGGTACTGGTCATCGGAATCGAGAATCTGGAAGGCCTGCGGCAGGCCGGCCTCCTGCCAGTGCGAGCGCAGGAAGCGGTGCGCCAGTCCGTGGAAGGTACCCACCCACATGCCGGAGAGCGGAATGCCCTGGAGTTTCTCCACACGCTTGCGCATTTCGGCGGCCGCCTTGTTGGTAAAGGTCACCGCGAAAATGTTGTAGGCGGAGATGTTTTCCACCTGATTCAGCCAGGCGATGCGGTGCACCAGCACGCTGGTTTTGCCGCTGCCCGCCCCCGCCAGCACCAGCACGTGACCCGGCGCCACCGTGACCGCTTCGCGTTGCGCGGCGTTCAGCCCGTCGAGAATATGTGACACGTCGGTGCTGTCGCACCGGATAAAGTCTGAAGGCATTACACCGCTATCGACTTCACTCATTAAACTATTTCCCCGTGATTTACTATTGAGTTACATGGAAAGGATACCCTTCAATCAAGACGCGCTGAGAATACATCCGTGTACGCTCGGCAGCAGCATCCCTGCTGCTGACGGTCTTGATTGAAGGGTATCCTTTCCATGCGTTTTGTTAGTATGACTAACTCTGTCGCCCGTGGGCTGAAATAATTCGGCCTAATCCTGAAAGGCGAACAGTAAAAAGAAGCCGCCGATACCGCCCAGTATCCAGGAGATTACGGGCGCGCCCATGAAGGTGGCGGGTGCGTAACCGTCCAGGCCGAAAACAATGAATGCGCTCAGCAGCAGACTGGCCCCGCCGATAGCGATGACATTGCGCTGATTGCCGCGCTTGATTTCGGCGCGGATCTTCCTGAACTCCTGCAGCTGCGCTTCCTGGTCCTGACCTTCGGCTGAATTTTTCAGCGTCTGGTAGATCAGCATCGGCAGCTCGGGCAGTTTTTCCACCATGTAGGGCAGATTTTCCTTAATGCCGCGCAGCATGGCCTTGGTGCCAATCTGCTCATCCATCCAGCGTTCAAGGAAGGGTTTGGCGGTGGTCCAGAGATCGAGTTCGGGATACAGCTGCCTACCCAGGCCTTCGATATTGAGCAGGGTTTTCTGTAACAGCACCAGCTGCGGCTGCACTTCCATGTTGAAGCGCCGCGCGGTCTGGAACAGTCTCAGCAGCAATTGCCCGAATGAGATCTCTTTGAGTGGGCGTTCGAAAATTGGTTCACAGACACTGCGAATGGCCGATTCAAACTCTTCCACGCGGGTGCCCGCGGGCACCCAGCCGGACTCCACATGCAGACGGGCCACCTTGTTGTAGTCGCGGCGAAAGAAGGCGAGAAAGTTTTCCGCCAGATAGCGCTTGTCCACCTGACTGAGCGAACCCATGATGCCGAAGTCGACCGCGATGTATTGGGGCGATTCCGGGTTTTCGGTGTCCACAAAGATATTGCCGGGGTGCATGTCGGCGTGGAAAAAGTTGTGCGTGAACACCTGCGTAAAAAAGATTTCCACGCCCAGCTCGGCCAGCCTTTTCATGTTGGTATTTTTGTGCTTCAGGGCTTCGGTGTGGCGTATCGGCGTGCCGTAAATGCGCTCCATCACCAGCACGTTTTTGCGTGTGTATTCCCAGTAGATTTCGGGCACGTACAGTTCTTGAGAGCCTTCAAAATGCCTGCGCAGCTGGCTGGCATTGGCGGCTTCGCGCATCAGGTCCAGTTCATCGACGATGGTCTTTTCGTATTCCGCCACCACCTCGACCGGGCGCAGACGGCGAACATCTGAGGAATAGCGAGCCGCCCATTCAGCAATGATATAGAGCAAGGAGATATCACGACTGATCACGGGCAGGATATCGGGTCGCAGTATTTTAACCACCACGTCTTCACCGCTATTCAGCCGGGCCACGTGAACCTGCGCCACCGAAGCCGAAGCCAGCGGCGCTGCTTCAAACATTTCGAACAGTTCTTCCAGCGACTGGCCAAAGGCTTTCTCCACAATGGCGCGCGCTTTTTCGTTGCTGAATGGCGGTACGGCATCCTGCAGCAGCTCCAGTTCGTCGGCGATGTCGTCGGCCAGCAGGTCTCTGCGGGTGGACAGCATCTGTCCGAACTTTATGAATACCGGGCCGAGATCTTCCAGTGCGCGCCGGATGCGTACACCTCGGGGCGCGCGTTTGGGTCTGAACCAGTTCCAGGGCAGGAAGTAGATCAGAAAACGAAACGGGCGCAGCAGGTGCGTGGCGAAAATAATTTCATCCAGCCCGTGCCACGCCAGGACGTAATTGATGCGCAGCAGTCGAACAAATTGTTTCGGTCCAATTAATCTCATTATTTTTCAGGTCTAAATCTAGACAGTTAGGTCTTTTTATTGTTGTTGGTTTTCAGCGCATCGAACCGGGCCTGCGCCCGATCAAGGCGGGTTCGTAGCGCGTCGACCTCTTCGTAAAACATCTCCAGCTCGGGTTTGCTGACGACATCCCGGCTCTCTTCCTGAAGATATTCAGAAACATCCGAAGCAACATCAGTACTCGCCTGCTGCCCCCAGTTTATTATTTTTTTGGCCATACTGAACAGGTGATGCGCCGGCGCATCGCCGATAACCCGGGCGATGTATTCCTCCCAGTCCACATCCATCTCAGTAAGAATTTTCTTGAAGCGGCGGCCCAGGCGTACATCGCCTTCGATCTCAACTTCGCCCTTGAGCATAAGCGGGGCCGCATCGCGGCTCAGGCTCATTTTCAGCAGGGCGATGGGCGAGCCCCTGAGCGTGGTATCGGCCGGGCCCTGATACTGCTCGGCCACATTCATGCCCGCCTGGTGCGGAAAAAAGTACAGGGTCCGGTTCACCCCGGTTATCTGCACCGCGATTATCCGGCCTTCCAGCGCGGCCAGCTTTTCCTGCACTTCGGGGTCCAGTGACAGATACCGGTTGATCGCGGCGTCGAGCCAGGCGATGGCGGTTTCGGTCACTGCGCCCTGCATTTAAAGCTTAAAGCCTTTGTGCAGAGCAACAATGCCGCCGCTCATGTTGGTGTAGGTACAGCGCTCGAAACCGGCATTGGCCATCATCTCTTTCAGCGCGGCCTGATCGGGGTGCATACGGATGGACTCGGCCAGATAACGATAACTCTTTTCATCGTTGGCGATCAGCTTGCCCATCATGGGCAGCACCTTGAATGAATAGATGTCATAAATCTTATCCAGGCCCGGCAGCACCGGTTTGGAAAATTCGAGTACCAGCAGACGCCCACCGGGTTTGAGTACCCGGTACATCTCACTCAGCGCCTTGTCTTTGTCGGTGACATTGCGCAGGCCAAAGGCGATGGTGACACAATTAAAGCTGTTGTCTTCGAAAGGCAGCTTTTCGGCATTGGCTTCGACAAATTTGACGTTGCCGACTACGCCTTTATCGACCAGCCGACGCCGCCCCTGCTCCAGCATCGCCGGGTTGATGTCGGAAATAACCACCTCGCCCGTGGCGCCGACCTGCTCTGCCATATATAAGGTGAGGTCGCCGGTGCCACCGGCCACATCCAGCGCGTGCTGGCCCTTTTTCAGGCCGGTGTGCATCATGGCGATTTTCTTCCAGATGCGGTGCACGCCCATGGACATGACATCGTTCATGATGTCGTACTTGCCCGCCACCGAGCTGAACACGTCGGCCACCAGCGCGGCTTTTTTGTCCGCCTCTACCTGCTTGAAACCAAAATGGGTTTTCTTTCCGCTCATGTTATTTCCTGGCTTGTATGCGCTTAAGCCTTGCGTTCGTGCCCGGCTTTGCCCAGGCGGTCTAAATAATCCTGCCACTTTTCCTCATACTTTGAACCCAGCTCATAGAGATAGTCCCAGGTATACAGGCCGGTATCGTGCTTATCGTCAAATATCAGCTTGATGGCATAGTTGCCCTGCGGCTCGATGCCGGTAATGTTGACCTCCTCCTTGTTGAGTTGCAGCACTTCCTGTCCCGGGCCGTGGCCGGTGACGGCCGCAGAGGGCGAATAGACCCTGAGGTATTCGCAGGGCAGTTCAAAATGGACGCCGTCGTCATAAGTCAGTTCAAGTATCCGGCTGTTTTGATGCAGTTTGATATCAGTTGGTTTTACCATAATCTTTTCTCGTTGAGGAATTTCGTTAATACGGGCTTTATAAAATGTAGCGGCTCAGATCTTCATCCTTGGCCAGTTCGCCCAGACTGTTTTCAACATAGGCCGCGTCAATGATGATTTTTGTGCCGGACTTGTCGGGGGCGTCGTATGAGATTTCATCCAGCAATCTTTCCATCACGGTGTGCAGCCGGCGCGCACCGATATTTTCGGCGCTTTCATTTACGCTGAAGGCGATTTCCGCAAGTCGCCTGACACCATCGGCAGCGAATTCCAGCTCCACGCCTTCGGTCTGCATCAGCGCCTTGTATTGCAGGGTTAGGGACGCATCCGGTTCGGTCAGTATGCGCTGGAAATCCTCGGCGTTAAGGGCGTCCAGCTCGACCCGGATGGGCAGGCGCCCCTGCAATTCAGGAATCAGGTCGGAGGGTTTGGTGAGGTGAAAAGAGCCTGAAGCGATGAACAGGATATGGTCGGTTTTGACCATGCCATATTTCGTGCTCACCGTGCAGCCCTCTACCAGCGGCAACAGATCACGCTGCACGCCTTCGCGCGAGACATCGCCGCCGCTGCCGGAGTCGGCGCGTTTGGTCACCTTGTCGATTTCGTCGATAAAAACGATGCCATTCTGCTCTGCATTTTCGACCGCGCGGGTCTTGATCTCCTCCTCCTTGAGCAGCTTGCCCGCCTCCTCTTCCAGCAGTATCTTGTATGCCTGATCGATGCGCATCTTGCTGGTTTTTTTGCGCTCTTTTGCCATGTTCTGAAACATGCCCTGCAGCTGACTGGTCATCTCTTCCATACCCGGCGGCGCCATAATCTCCATGCCCATGGGCGTGGCCGCTACTTCGATTTCTATCTCTTTATCGTCCAGCTCGCCGTTGCGCAGTTTCTCCCTGAATTTCTGCCGGGTGCCTGACTCCTGTACCTCGGGCTCGCCAAACTCGTTGCGCGCCGAGGGCAGCAGGGCGTCGAGTATGCGCTCTTCGGCGGCCGCTTCCGCCAGATGCTTGACCTTTTCGATTTCCTGTTCGCGCGCAGTTTTCACCGACATTTCCACCAGATCGCGGATGATGGAATCAACTTCGCGGCCAACATAGCCCACTTCGGTGAATTTAGTCGCCTCCACCTTAACAAAGGGGGCGTTGGCGAGGTGCGCCAGACGACGCGCAATTTCGGTTTTGCCGACCCCGGTAGGGCCGATCATCAGGATGTTCTTGGGAGTGATTTCGTTGCGCAGTTCTTCCTTAATCTGCATCCGTCGCCAGCGGTTGCGCAGCGCAATCGCCACGGCGCGTTTGGCCTTTTGCTGACCGATGATGTGCTTATCCAGCTCTCGTGCAATTTCGCGGGGAGTCATTTCAGACATAATTTCAACCTGTTAAATTTTGGCCTGCCGCATTATCGCTGCGAGGCACGTGACTCTTCAATTTATAACTCTTCAAGAGTTCGATTTTGATTAGTGTAGATGCAGATGTCGCCGGCTATGGCCAGACTTTTTTCCACAATATCGCGCGCCGACATCTCGGTGTTCTCAAACAGGGCGCGCGCCGCCGACTGGGCATAAGGCCCGCCCGAGCCGATGGCGATCAGGTCATCCTGGGTATCCACCACGTCGCCGGTGCCTGAGACCAGCAGGGAGGTTTCCTTGTCGGCCACGATCAGCATGGCTTCCAGTTTTCGCAACATGCGATCAGTGCGCCAGTCTTTGGCGAGCTCGACGGCGGCGCGTTTCAGCTGCCCGCTATGGCGTTCCAGCATGCCTTCAAATCTTTCCAGCAGGGTGAACGCATCGGCGGTGGCGCCGGCGAAGCCCACAATGACCTTGTCGTGATAAATTTTACGGACCTTGATGGCGTTGCCTTTCATGACAGTATTGCCCAGTGTAACCTGACCGTCCCCGCCGACTACCACATTGCCGCCTCGTCGCACTGTCACGATGGTTGTACCATGAAATGTTTCCACACCTTTGCTCCCGCTAATCTTCAAGACCGCTAATTTTACACGAAACGCCGGCAGTAAAGACCTACTTACGCGATCTCGGGTGAGCTTTGTCGTAAACCCCGGCCAGATGCTGGAAATCCAGATGGGTGTAGATTTGGGTGGTAGTGAGGTTGGCGTGACCCAGCAACTCCTGTACTGCGCGCAGGTCGCCGGATGATTCCAGAATGTGCGAGGCAAATGAGTGCCTCAGCATGTGGGGGTAGGCATTGCCGTTGAGGCCCTGTTTCAGCGCCCGGTTTTTAAGCCGCTGCTGCACGTTGCGGTTGCTGATGCGCCGGCCGTTTTTGCTCAGAAACAGTGCAGGCTGCTCCTGCCTGAGTAACTGTGTCCGCGCTGTTATCCAGATGTTCAGGGCTTCCAGCGCTTTTTTGCCGAAGGGAACACGCCGCTGTTTATTGCCCTTGCCCATCACCGACAGCACACGCTGCTGCCAGTCGATGTCCACCAGATTCAGCCCGGTCAGCTCGGACAGACGCAGGCCGCAGCCATATAGCAATTCCATCATGGCGTGGTCGCGACGCGCCAGCGGGTCATCATCGGGCTGGGCCAGCAGGCGGTTGAGCTGGTCGACTCCCAGTGTTTCAGGCAGGCGTTTGGGCGATTTGGGCGCGGGTACGCCAACCGCCGGGTTGTTTTTCAGCCCATAGTGGCGGCGCAGATAGTTAAACAGGGTTCGAACCGCGGACAGTCGCCGCTGCAAACTTCGACCGGAAAGCCCCTTGCGATGCTGGCTGGCGACAAACTGCCGGATCAATGCCTCATCAATCTCTGCCCAGTCGGTCTGATACTGCTGCTCGCAATAAGCGGTGAAGGCGTTGATATCGCGCTGATAGGCCGAGAGGGTGTGGCTGGAATACTTGCGTTCGGATTCAAGATAGATGAAAAACCGCTCTAACGGCAGCTGCCATTCTGCTGGCGCTGTATTCTCTGCCGGCGGCATGGTTTATTTTTCCAGCTGCACAGCCAGCGCGGCGCTGACCAGCTCACCCATCTGGCTGAGAAATTCGGTGCCCATCGAAGCCTGGAAACGGGCGATTTCACTGCTGCCCAGTCCCAGCAGTCCTAATTCGGCGCCGGCCACCAGCGGGATCACCGCCGCCGAGGCCACCTGCTCGGCGTTGTCGCCAAACAAAAAGGCGTTCTGCTCGGGGGAGCAGCGCCCGCACACCGGGTTTTTCTGCTTGAGCATGATAGAAAAGTTGCTCAGCACCGGGGTATTGGCGGGCACGAACAGGCCGGGGTGTTTTTCGATCAGCTCGCTGTCATCCGAAAACAGCCTGATGTCTGCGAACTCGGCCTTGAGCTCATTTTTCAGCTCATCCAGCAGGACGCTGATGACATCGACCAGATCGCGCGAACCGAGCAGGTTGATGGCGATGCGATGCCGGCTCTCTGCCAGACGCTCGTTGGTTCTGGCTATCTCCATCAGTTCGCGCAGGTGGGTTTCACTGGCTTTCAGGTTGCCGCGCAAAACGCTGACCTGACGTTCGATGAGCGAGGTGGCGCCGGAGGTCGGGTGCGGTATTTCCAGCTCGGCCAGCAGTTCGGGGTGTCTCTGCAAAATATCCCGGTGGCTCTTGAGCAGATGGATTAACTGCAGCTCTTCGTCTGCTTTTTCTTCTTCCGGTGTCGTCGCTGAAGACGCTTCTTTTTGTGTTATCAAAGTTCTATCTGCCCTATAAATACGGTTTCTGCCGGTCCCGTCATCATCAGATGACTGCCGGGTCCCGGCCAATAAATAGTTAAATCACCCCCGCGCAGTTCCACCTGTACGCGCGTATCGAGCAGGTGATTTCTGATCCCCACCGCCACCGCTGCGCAGGCGCCGGTTCCGCAAGCCAGAGTTTCACCTGCCCCCCGTTCGTAGACGCGCACCCTGATATTGCGCCGATCTTCAATCTCCATAAAGCCCACATTAACCCGTTGAGGGAAACGCGAGTGACTTTCGATGGCAGGACCCAGCGTTTTTACCGGGGCCTCACGCACCGAGTCCACCAGCAGCACCGCGTGCGGATTGCCGATAGATACAGCACCTATAGCATATTTCTCGCCATTCACCACCAGATCATGGTAATCCGACGCACCTTTGGCCTCGAAGGGCAGGCTTGCGGGGTTAAAATCCGGCTCGCCCATGTCCACGGTAACACGGTCATCCTCTTCCAGTTGCAGGGTAATCAGACCCGATTTGGTCTCCACCGGTATCACCGTGCTGTCGGTCATGCCGGCATCGACCACGAAACGGGCAAAGCAGCGCGCGCCGTTGCCGCACTGTTCAACTTCACCGCCATCGGCATTAAAAATTCGATAGCGGAATTCGGCATCCGTCCGTGTGCTGTTTTCAACCAGCAGCAGCTGATCGCAACCCACGCCATAATGGCGATGTGCAATATGGCGGATCTGCTCGCGGCTCAACGCGACTTTCTGGTTAATCGCGTCAATCACCACAAAGTCGTTACCGATGCCCTGCATTTTGGTGAAGTTTATCAACATGCGCCTAGCATAACCATGCGCTGCAGTTTGTGCCAGCCATAAATCAAAAAAGGCCGCTCTGAAACAGAGCGGCCCTTTTATTCAGTCACGCCCGGCACTGCCGGAGCGATGACTCTATTTACCCGGGACGGTGCTCAAACCCAGCACATTCCAGTCCTGCATACCACCGCGGTACCATTTGATTTTTTCTGCGGGATAGCCCATCTTCAGCAGGCTCTTGATGTTGTTGGGCGATTGTCCACACCACATGCCGTTACAGAACATCACCAGCGTTTTGGCGCCGGAGAAATCACGGTTTTCATCTTCACCGCGAACATCAAACCGTTCGTACATGATGTCGCCAATTGAAATGGGGTCTGCTTTTGCAGCATTCAACCTGGTCCAGGGAATGTTAACCGAACCGGGAATGGTGCCTTTCCTGGTCCAGTCCGGAGTGCGTGAATCGATCACCAGAATGGAGTCGTCGCCTGCGGCCATCTTTTTCAGATAATCGATCACTTCAAGTTCAGCGATCGTCTCTACGCCCGGTGCCAGTACCGCCGGTTGAATGCAGAAGGGAGGACAGGGTCGAGAAGTTTTTGCAAAATCCTGCTTGATGGTGTTTTTGTTATTCTGATTACGCATGATCTTCATTTTTTCACCATGATGGATAACCTCTACACTCATCATGTCCGGGGTAATTTTTACCGGTTTCGGTTTAGCTTCTTCTTTTGCAAATACATTTGCCGAAAAGGCAAAACTTGCTGCCAGCAATGACAGGGTTACTGTTTTTATCATCTTTTTCTTCCTCACTTTTAGTTTTGTTTTTTTACTTTTTATTATCTTATTTTATTGCTTAGCATTCTCATTTACATTTGAGAATACTAATCACAATCAGGCTCTTTTTCTTCAACTACATCACTTTGATTTTTTTTATCTTCGGTCACTTTTTCTGCTGGTTCATTTTGCTCTTTAGTGGGCATATCAGCACACGCCTGTATCTGCAAAAAAAATAACATCGAAAAAACAGCTGTTACTAATCGAACTAATTTATGCATTTCACCTCCTGTAATATTTTTAATGGTTAATATCTTTTGGAAGGCCGATAGTAACCCTATTGTTATTTATTTTACAACCTTAAATTCTTTTCGATGATGATTACTGTCAGAAAAATTTTTCGATAAAAAACAGGCCAGAGTTTTACGTTGTCCCGATTCCACTGTTGAAACTTCATGCGGTATCGAACAATCATTGATTAGCACGGCACGCCGCTGTGGCGAGTAACTGTGATCACCGCGCTGTTGATCACGAGTGATGAAATCCCCCCCTTTATAAGTGGCATCGAAATGAAAAACAACGGTGGCGAAATAATCGGGATTACTGTCCTGGTCGACATGCATACCAATGTAATCGCCCTGCTGCAAGCGGTTAGCCTGACAGCGACGTAGGCAAAGCTCTTCACTGCCGAGTATTTTTTTGTAAAAGGCAATCATCTTTGCGCTCATGACTATACGGCTGATCTCTTTCGAATGCGCATGCAGTGCCACGGGCTTATCAACGTCATTATAAAAACGACACACCCGAACCGAGTGCCCTTCACCGGCGTCACCACCAACGATATGTTCATACTCAACTTCGTCCAGCAGTGTTTCGATTCGCTGCCATTCTGCATCTGTTAACGGCAGCTCGATTTCGTTAAACAGCAATGAGCCCTGACGCTCAAATTCCTGCTTCGTATTAATTATCATTCCGAATCTCCAACCAGTATTGATTCACTTGCAAATAACTGCTCGATGGTTTCACGCTGTCGTATGACATAAGCGCGGACACCATCGACCATTATCTCGGCCGCTCTCGGGCGACTATTGTAATTTGAACTCATGCCAAAACCGTAAGCTCCACTCGAACGCACTGCCAGATAATCACCCTGATGCAGAGCCAGCTTTCGATCTTTGCCCAGAAAGTCACCGGTTTCGCAAATCGGTCCGACTACATCGTAGTTTTTATTCGCTTCATTTTCTCTGGGCACCAGGGGCACAATCTCCTGCCATGCGCCGTACAGTGATGGCCGGATTAGATCGTTCATGGCGGCGTCGACAATGGCAAAATTATGTTCTTCACCCGGTTTCAGATACAGTACTTCGGTGAGCAGCACACCGGCATTGCCGGCAATGGCCCGTCCCGGTTCAATAATGATTTCGACATCACGCCCATGCAGATGTTCGGTCAGCGCTCTGGCCAGCTCTGCCGGTTGCGGCGGCTGCTCGTCGCGATAACAGATGCCCAGTCCACCACCCAGATCGAGATGCTGCAAAACAATGCCGGCGTCAGCCAGTCGATCTACCAGTGCCAGCACCCGTTTCAGGGCATCAACAAAGGGCGCGACTTCGGTCAGCTGTGAGCCAATGTGGCAATCCACGCCGATGACATTAATGGCCTCCATGGACTGGGCTTTTTTGTACACCTCGAAGGCCTCTTCGATGGCGATGCCGAATTTGTTTTCCTTCAGGCCGGTGGAAATATAGGGATGGGTTTTGGCATCGACATCGGGATTAACGCGCAGGGAGACCGGGGCTTTTATTTTCTTCTGCGCCGCAATGCTCGCAATCACTTCCAGCTCGGCTTCCGATTCCACATTAAAGCAGCGAATACCCACGTTCATGGCGTGCTCGATTTCATCTCTTCTTTTACCTACGCCGGAAAAGACGATCTTGCCCGCCTCACCCCCGGCATGGAGTACGCGTTCCAGTTCGCCGATGGAGACGATATCAAAACCCGAACCCAGACGCGCCAGTACATTTAATACCGCCAGATTGGAGTTGGCTTTCACCGCGTAACAGACCAGATGCCGGCAACCCTGGAGAGCCTTATCAAAAGCCTGCCAGTGGCGCTCGAGAGTGGCCCGTGAATAGACATAACAGGGCGTGCCCCATTCGGCGACGCCCGCCTGCAGGTCCACCGCTTCGGCGTACAGACGACCATCACGATAATTAAAGCTATCCATGGCTCATCACCTCATTTTCCATCACGGACTTTTTCAAGGGTGTCAGATGGGCATTCTTTTCATTGTCGGCATCCGGCAGGTACAGGGGGCCGGTTTTTCCGCAGCCCGAAATAAACAGCGCGAACAACACTGGTACTAATAAACGTATCATCAATTTTTTCTTCTGGTTTTGTATTAAGGTGTGGATTATTGCAATATTCCACCTGCAGGCAAACCCGTAGCTTTGGGGCATTACGCGCCAACGGTCATTTTATACTTTATTAGCAGCAAAAACGGGAGCGTATTGCGCCATGCCTGAACTTGATTATATTACTCACGAAACCGGCCCACTTCCCGATGCCGCCGTCATCTGGCTGCACGGCCTGGGCGCGAACGGCAACGACTTTGCCGCCATCGTTCCGCAGCTGCATTTACCGTCTGAACTGGCCATTCGTTTTATTTTCCCCCATGCGCCGGTTCGCCCCATTACCATCAATCAGGGTTACCCGATGCCCGGCTGGTATGACGTTACCAGCCTTAAAATAGCCGATGATGAAGATGAGGTGGGTATCAAGGCCTCCAGCTCCGCCATTCGCGCACTGTGCCAACAGCAGGAGGCAGCGGGTATCGCCTCCCGACGTATTATTGTGGCGGGTTTTTCTCAGGGCGGTGCCGTCGCGCTGCATTGCGGCCTGGGTTATCCGGCACCGCTGGGTGGTATTATGGCGCTTTCCAGCTACCTGCCCCAATGCGCCCCGCTGGGGGCGAAAGCCAATCAGGGCACCGGGATTTTTATGGCTCATGGTCGCCAGGATGATGTTGTTGCATTTAATTACGGCCTGAAAAGCCGCGAAATCCTGAAAAAATCCGGCTATGAAGTCATCTGGCACGAGTACGCCATGGCACACAGTGTCTCTGCTGAAGAGATTCAGGATATTCGCCACTGGCTGATTGAAAAATTTGAATAGCCCCGCTTCAGAATTTTTCCGGTTCGCGTGCTAACATTAGTCAATCATCGTTTTTCGGCCCGTTATCATGAAAGAGAGAGAGATCACCTTAAGCCCGGGCATCAACGCCGCTGAGCCCCTCTGGCGCATCGCTCCCACCCGGGATGAGGCGGGTAACCGCGCCAGTGACCTGTTAATGATTATTCCCCGGCTTAAATCCAAACCCCGACACCATATACAACGGACCCTCTCTGAACTCGAAATCGCGCTCACACCCTTCCGGCAGCTGATTCTGCTGGTGAATGTCGATATGAAACTGAATACTTTGTGGATTTCATTTCAGGCTCAGCCCGGTCTGTTTGCTAAAATAATCACTGCTGTGAAGCTGCACGTTCCCGAAGCGGTGCTAGTCGGCGAAACTATCAACCCCCTTAATAAATAACTTTTAGAGACCTTTATGAACCAGCCCGCTTTAGACTTCCGCGCTTATGAAGAAATGAAAGAAATCATGGAAGAGGTGCTACCTGAGTTGCTCAACACCTTCATTGAGTACATGCCTGAACAGCTTAGTGATTTGAACCGGGCCATTGATGAAAACAATCCGGATCTTCTTTTCGGCATCGCGCATCGCATGAAAAGCTCCAGTAACAGCCTGGGGGCACTTGGCCTGGCCAAAATGGCCGAAAGCATCGAAATGCTTGGCCGTGCCGGCAGCATCGAAGGCGCCCGCGAAAAAAGTGCAGAGCTGGAAGATCAGCTCAATGAGGTGATCGTCTTTTTTAAGGAGGAGCTGAGTGCCCTGGGTTAAACCGGCCAGAAAGCTGTCGGGTTTAGGGGGAATTGAAGCGAGGGCGTGGAAATTTGACCGCTCTCCCGCTTCCGCAGCCAAGTTATTCTAAATCCGACAGTCTCATAGCAGCCGGTTTCTGGCTTCAGCCACCGCCCTGCGCACCTGCTCGGGCGCGGTACCGCCGATATGGTTGCGTGAGGCCACCGAACCTTCCAGCGTCAGCACCTCAAATACATCCTCGTCGATCATGGCCGAAAAGCCCTGCAACGCCTCCAGACTCAGCTCACTGAGATCTATCTGCTGCTGCATCGCGACCGCGACCGCGCTGCCCACCGCTTCATGGGCATCACGGAACGGCAGCCCTTTGCGAACCAGGTAGTCGGCCAGGTCGGTGGCAGTTGAAAAACCCTGTCTGGCCGCAGCGTACATATTGGCGTGTTTGCACTGGATGGCGGGGATCATGTCGGCGAAGGCGCGCAATGAACCCAGCACGGTATCCAGGGTATCAAAGATCGGCTCCTTGTCTTCCTGATTATCCTTGTTGTAGGCCAGCGGCTGCGATTTCATCAGTGTCAGCAGGCTGACCAGATTGCCGTTCACCCGTCCGGTCTTGCCCCGCACCAGTTCAGGTACATCAGGGTTCTTTTTCTGCGGCATGATTGACGAGCCGGTGCAGAAGCGATCGGGCAGCTCGATGAAATTGAACTGGATCGACGACCAGATCACCAGCTCTTCCGACATGCGCGACAGATGGGTCATCAGCATGGCAGAGGCGGCGCAGAACTCGATGGCGAAATCCCGGTCGCTGACCGAATCCAGTGAGTTTGCGGTGGGCGCATCAAAGCCCAACAGCTCGGCGGTAAACTCACGGTCGATGGGATAACTGGTTCCGGCCAGCGCGGCCGCGCCCAGCGGACACATATTCATGCGTGCGCTGCAATCTTCGTAGCGGGAGACATCGCGCGCCAGCATCTCAAACCAGGCCAGCATGTGATGGCCGAAGGTCACCGGCTGTGCCGCCTGCAAATGGGTGAAGCCGGGCATGATGGTGTCCGCTTCGGCTTCCGCCAGCCCCAGCAGTCCGTGCTGCAACCTTTTCGCCTCGTTAATCACCTGCACAATCTGTTCGCGCAAATAGAGCCTGATGTCGGTCGCCACCTGGTCATTGCGCGAACGGCCGGTATGCAGTCGCTTGCCGGCGTCGCCGATAATCTCGGTCAGGCGCGCCTCGATATTCATATGTACATCTTCACGCGCAATCGACCATTCAAAACTGCCGCTGCCTATCTCCGCTTCCACCTGATCCAGTCCGGTGAGAATTGCCGCCAGGTCATCATCGGACAGTACCGCGACCTTGTTCAACATGCGGGCATGTACGCGCGAACCGGCGATATCCTGACGATACATTCTCTGATCGAATTCCACCGAGGCGGTAAAGGCTTCGACAAAGGCATCGGTCTGCTCGCTAAAACGTCCGCCCCATGACTGGTTAACCTGAGCTTTTCCGGCCTGTTTTTTCTGATCTTCTGTACTCATAACTCTGCACGCTTGATGGATTTTTTAGTTTTTTCGACGTCGACCGCAACAATTCTGCGCCGCCGATTTATTGCATAAGTATATCAGGGATGCCGCGCTCAGCACCGCCTCTGACGCATCTTTCCGAAGCAACCGCGCATTTCACTTGCAATCTACGGGCGCTCGACTATCTCTAGTAGCCATGGAAAACAATTTACAATTTATCGACCTCGACCTCAGCGATACCGGGCTGTTGCCCAACTTCTGTAACGTTAACGTCATTTTTATGCTGATTTTGCTGGTGGAGTTGCTGGCGCTGGTGCTGACCTCAGCGCCGGCGACGGTCAAGTTCTGGGATCAGCTCGCCTTCATTTCAATGCTCATGCTGTGGATTGGTCTGCTCAATGCCGCCGTGCTCTGCAGCGTACGCCGCTGGATAAATGCCCTGCCCATCCGCGCCGGCGTCAGCCTCAGTTTTCTCCTGATGATGCTGATCAGTCTCGCTTTCTGCCTGCTGGTTATCGGCACCAATTACTGGCTGGAACTGGACCCGGTCACCTCACCGCTGGGCGATTATTTTCTGGCGCGCATCATGCTCATCAGCGCGGTTGTCTATGCGGTGAGCCTGCGCTACTTTTATGTGCATCAGCAATGGAAAATACACATCCAGGCGCAGTCCAGAGCCGAAATTCAGGCGCTGCAGGCGCGCATCCGCCCACACTTCCTGTTCAACAGCATGAACACCATCGCCAGCCTGATTGCCTTTAACCCGGACAAGGCGGAGAAGGCGGTCGAAGACCTCTCCGATATTTTTCGCGCCAGTCTGCGTGCGCAGACCACCAATACCCTCGCCGATGAGCTGGCGCTGACCCGCAGCTATCTCGCCATCGAGGCGTTACGTCTGGGCGATCGATTAAACCTTCAATGGGATATTGATCAGAGCCTGATGGATACCGAACTGCCCGCCCTGTGCCTGCAGCCGCTGGTGGAGAATGCCATCTATCACGGCATTGAACCTTTGATTCAGGGCGGCGTTATCACCATCTCGGCGAAGCGGAAAGACCACCGGCTTTTGCTCGGTGTCAGCAACCCCCTGGGCAGCGGCGCCATGCGAAATCATAAGGGTAACCAGATGGCCCAGAATAATATTCAACAACGTCTCGCGCTGGTGTATGGCAACAAGGCCACATTCGACATCCATGCCGGTGACGATACCTATGCGGTCATTCTGGAAATTCCACTGGAAAGCCATAGTATTTAGACTCATACTCTCTGTGTATCATAGAAGTATTACGTTGCTGGCCGGTCAACGTTGTTTCTCATAATGGGTAAACCGATGTGAATATTCTAATTGTTGATGACGAGCAGCTGGCGCGGCAGCGTTTACGGCATATGCTGTCAAAATCAGAGGAACACGCTATCGTGGGCGAAGCCGCGACGGGTGAGCAGGCACTTGCGCTGGCGCAGAACCTCAAGCCCGATCTGGTTTTCATGGATATTCGCATGCCGGGCATGGATGGTCTGGAGGCGGCCAATTATCTCAGCCAGCTGCCAAAGCCTCCGGCCATTATTTTCACCACCGCCTTCAGTGAACACGCCTTAAGCGCATTCGACAGCAATGCGGTCGGCTATCTGCTGAAACCCGTCAAGCAGGAGCGCCTTGATCAGGCAATCCAGTCCGCCGGCCGCCTCAATCGTGCGCAGCTCAATCAGCTGAAACAGGATGAAAACCCCAATACCCGCAGCAAAATATGCGTGAAAATCAGGGGCACCCTCGAGCTAGTACCGATTGAGGACATCATCTATTTCAAGGCCGACCAGAAATATGTCACCCTGCGCACCGAGGAGCATGAGTATCTCATCGAAGAGTCCCTCAAGGCGCTGGAGTCCGAGTTCGCTAACAGTTTTATCCGCATTCATCGTAATGCGCTGGTCGCCAGAGACTATATCCACGGCCTGCAGAAAAACGAGCAGGGGCATGTCTGCCTTAACTTCAAGGACATTGATGATTTGCTGGAGGTGAGCCGCCGCCATCTCCCCGAGATTCGAAAAATCATCAAATCCACCTGTCGCTGATATTTTTATCACTGGTGATTACCGCGCTGCATGAACCCGACCCTGCCCCTTAACAACAAAACCGTTTTGGTAACCCGGCCCAAAGAGCTGGCCGAACCTCTGCTGCATCGGATAAACCAGGCCGGCGGCATCGCCCTGCACTATCCGGTGATGCGCATCGGCAATGTCAAAGACAGTGCAACACTGGACAACATTATCGATCACTTGCCTGATTTTGATATTGCTGTTTTCATCAGCCCGACAGCGGTGCGAAAAACACTGGGGAAAATTGCCGCATTGCCGGACAAACTTGCTCTGGCTGTTATCGGGCGCAGCACCGAAGCCATGCTAAAAAAGCATCGCCTTGTCGCCGACATTGTTCCTGAGGGCTTCGATACTGAAAGCCTGCTGCAGCACCCTGCGCTTCAACCGGACAGGCTTGCAGACAAAGCAGTGGTTATCTTTCGCGGTGAAGGCGGTCGGGATCTGCTCGCCGGCACGCTGGCTGAGCGTGGAGCCAAAGTCACTTATGCTGAAACCTATCGGCGCGAAAAAAACAGCCTCGACTCGCTCGATCTAGATACTCTGTTGCAGCTGGATGCGCTGACTGTGACCAGCAACCAGACTCTGCAGTACCTGTACGAGTTGACCGAGGAGGACTGTAAATCCACACTCACCACTCTGCCACTGATTGTTCCGGGTAGCCGTGCTTACGCCCTCGCCCTGCAGCTCGGATTCCAGCACATTATTCAGGCTGACAATGCCACCGATGACGCCTGCCTGCGCGCACTCATCTGCTATTTCTCCCAACGTCAACATAACTAGCCATGCCCGTGGCTTTTCTGAGATAATCCGTCCTCTCTTCAGTATTATGGATAATTAACCATGGCGCGCTTCATCATACTTGTCCTTGTTGCCATTGCCGCTATTTTCGGCTTTACCCTGTTCAAGATGCAGGACACTGGCTTCATCAATATCAGGCTGGGTGATTTTCAATACGAGACTAACTTTTTGATGGCGGGTGCTGCCTTGCTGGCCGGCATACTGGCGCTGCTGATTCTGTTCAAAATTATCTCCCTGCTGCATAAATTCATTGTCTATTTTGGGACGCAGCGTAAGGAACGTCTTATGGAAAAGGCGCGGGTTGCACTTTCACAGGGGTTGATTGAACTGGCTGAAGGCCGATTTAAGGAGGCCGAAAAGCTGCTGCTCAAGCAGATCCAGTTCAGCGACAATCCCCTGCTGGCCTATCTTTCCGCTGCCCGGGCGGCCCAGCGTCAGGGTGAACATGAGCGCCGCGATGAATATTTGCGTATGGCGCATGAGGCTAATCCGGATGCCGAAATTGCCATCGGCTTAACCAAAGCGGAGCTTCAGCTCGATCACGAACAGTATGAACAGGCGCTGGCCAACCTCCAGCATCTTTACACGCTTTCGCCCAGGCACGCCTATGTTATCAGGCTGCTGCTGAAAACCTATCGCCATCTTGCAGACTGGTACAATCTCCAACATTTACTTCCCGAACTTAAAAAACAGAAACTCTTGTCCCATGAAGAACTTCATGCGCTGGAACTGGAATCCTGGCACGGTCTGCTGGATGAAAAGGCTCAGAATAATGATACTGCTGCACTCACCGCGCTCTGGAACCACATCCCCGACAGCTTCAGGACGGATGCCGGTCTGGTGCAACATTACGCCCAACTGCTGATCGAATTAAACGAGCTTGATCAGGCCGAGCAGGTGTTGCGTCATACGCTTGATCGCCACTGGTCAGAAGCGCTGATTGTGCTCTATTCTCAACTGGACACGGCTATCGATAACAGGCAACTCGAACAGATCGAATCCTGGTGTCATCAGCACCCGCACAACGCCCATCTGCTGCTGGCACTCGGCAAGCGCTGTCTGAACAAAAAACTGTGGGGCAAGGCTCGCGCTCATCTTGAAGCCAGTCTGGCCATTCACCCCATGCCGGAAACCTATCTGAAATTGGCACAACTGCTGGAGCAGCACATGGATGACGCCGAACAGGCGCAACACTATTATCGACGCGGACTGGAATGTCTGGTTGGAGCTCCTCATCATGAAGATGAGCAGGGGCATACTGAGATTTCGGTGCCGGAATTAGAAAAGGTTTAAATAAAAACCAGTGGGCCGAAAAAAAACACCTTTGCCTCTATCCGCGTGTATCCGTGGATCCCTATTTGAAATAACTGTTTTTCAGCAAAGGCGGCTATTCTCGGTCAGGCTCCTGGGATGCTGCTGGATTTAGGATTTCGGTTTTTTAATTCCCATGGCATTCAAGGCGTCATCAGAATACTCAAAGGAATCGGAATAAATCTGGGTTTCCGGCAGGCCTTTCGCATAAAAGGCCTCCATACCCGATTTAACCATCGGCGGCGGGCCGCTTAAATAGACATCGTAACCGGACAGGTCGGGATATTCTTCCACCACGGCCTCGTGCACATAGCCGACCTTGCCCTGCCAGTTGTCGTTCTCATCCGGGTTGGACAGCACCGGCGTATATTTCAGGTTGTCGTGCTCTTTCATCCAGGCTTTTACCATGGCATCCATATACAGGTCACGTTTGGCGCGCACCCCGCAGAACAGATGGATCGGTTTGTTGAAACCGATTTTGAAGGCGTGTTCGAGCATGCCCTTCAGGGGCGCAAAACCGGTTCCCCCGCCCACCAGTATGACCGGGCGATCGGATTCTTCTCGTAGATAGTAACAGCCGTGCGGCCCTTCGATTCGGAGCAGGGTTTTTTCCTTCATCTCACTGAATACATAATCGCTAAAATGACCGTCGGGCACGTGACGGATATGCAGCTCAATCAAGTCATCGTCGTGCGGGGCATTTGCAATGGAGAATGCACGGCGTTTGCCGTCCTTGAGGATTATTTCCAGATACTGCCCCGCCAGAAACTGCATGCGCTCGCTTTCCGGCAGCTTCAACTCCACTTTCATGATGTCATGGCTCAGCAGTTCCATGTTTTCAACACGACACGGCAGGGTTTTAACCTCTACTTCCTGAGCGCGGGTGATCTCCGTGACCTCTATTTTCAGATCTGAACAGGCCATGGCCTGACAAAAAAGAGTCTTACCCTGATCGTGAAGTTGTTTGGCAACGTCCTTCAGCACACCCTTTTCATACTGCACTTCGCCGGAGAGGAGATTACCGGCGCATTTACCACAGGCACCATTGCGACAGCCGTAAGGCAAGCCAATACCCTGTCTCAGCGCAGCATCCAGTATGGTCTCGTTTTCTTCAACGCTAAATTCGTGCCCGGAAGCGGGGACTGAAACGTGGTAGCTCATGTAAAATTATTGCCCAATTGATCTAAATGAAAAAGCGTCTCATTCTACTTTTTTTAACCAAAAAAAGAAAACCCTTAATATATCTATTTAATATACTCTCTATTTTAACCACTTACACGGATATGCATTGCATGGCTCAACTCACCCTCTTCAGCACCGGCATTTGTCCCATCTGCGACAAAACCAAGCAGTTATTGCAAAAATGGGGTATTTTCTATGACGAAAAGCGCATTGACATCAATTCGGAGGCTCGCCGGGAGTTCGTCCTAAAAACCAATGGTGCCCGTACGGTGCCTCAAATTACCATTAACGGGACATGGATTGGGGGCTTTAGTGAGCTTACCGAACTGCATATGGACGACAAGCTGAACGCGCTAATGCAATAAATTAATGCGCTCCGCGCTCCCTATGTGTGAATAATATAAAATTCCTCTATGCAGCTTATGGTCTTAAGTTTCCAGCTGCTATACTCAATTTCATGATACAAAGTAAAATACTTCAATCTGTGGTAGAAGTGACCAAGCAGCGTGACCTCGATTCCATGGAGTCAAGTCTGGTCGCGACACTGGCGCAATTATTACCCGTACTCGCCATCTCCATTCTAAAATCCAGCCGTGAAAATAATGACGTTTCCAGTGAGGTTGTGGTCTCGCTCACTATCGATGAGAGTAATGAGACACCCTACTGCTGGGATGTTGATTCCCATGTTGAAGTCTCCCGCGAACACCTTGCCGCCTGCACCAACAATGCAACAACCACTACCTACCAGCATGGACTGGGTTATTTTCGCTATCTGTTTCCAGTTTTTGAAGAGTCTCAGACGGCAGGATACCTGGTCGTTGACAGCCATGAAGAACTAACCGCGCATATGAGTCTGATTGAAGCTTTTGCCCAAATTTATCAAAATTACCGGGTTCTTTTTAACGAAAGCGAGCGAGATAAATTAACCGGTTTGTACAATCGCCGGACATTCGATAATAAATTATCCAAACTATTCAAAATCCAGCAGCAGTTCGATGTTGAAACCAAACTTGCACGGCTGCAGGAGCGTCGTCTTTCTAAAAATCATGACAGCGCCTGGCTGATCATCACCGACATCGATCATTTTAAGCGGGTCAACGATGTCTACGGTCACATTTTCGGTGATGAGGTTATATTAACCGTGTCTCAAATCATGAAGTCCTGTTTCAGAAAGACCGATTTACTGTTCCGTGTGGGCGGTGAAGAGTTTGTTATTTTACTTAAACCGGTCACTGAAACTGTTGCGCTGGATTTGATCGAGCGTTTCCGAAAAGCCATTGCTGACCACGATTTTTCACAGATTGGTACTATCACGGTGAGTGCGGGTTATGCCCGGATCAACGAGAACGATTATCCACCCGCGGTGCTGGATTTCGCGGACAAAGCGCTTTATTACAGCAAAGAGCACGGACGTAACTGTTCTCATAACTATGAAACCCTGGTACAGGAGGGAGCAATTACGCCTTCCAAAATAGGCGGTAACGTGGATATTTTTTAAACGCTCTCACCTTCCCTGTCTAATCCAGGCCAAGTTCCTGCCATATCTCATCAACCCGCTGCTTTATTTTTTCATCCATGACGATGGGTGTTCCCCATTCACGTTCGGTTTCACCCGGCCATTTGTTGGTCGCATCAATGCCCACTTTTGAACCCAGCCCCGAAACGGGCGAGGCGAAATCGAGATAATCAATCGGGGTGTTTTCGATCAGGGTGAAATCGCGCACCGGGTCAACACGGGTGGTCATCGCCCAGATGACGTCACTCCAATCGCGGGCATTGATATCTTCGTCCACCACGATGACAAACTTGGTATACATGAACTGGCGTAAAAATGACCATACTCCCATCATCACGCGTTTGGCATGGCCGGGATACTGTTTCTTCATGCTCACTACCGCCAGGCGGTAGGAGCAGCCTTCGGGAGGCAGATAGAAATCGGTAATCTCCGGAAACTGTTTTTGTAATATCGGCACAAATACTTCGTTCAGCGCCACCCCCAGCACCGCCGGCTCATCAGAGGGTCGACCGGTATAAGTGCTGTGATAGATGGGATTTTTGCGGTGCGTCAGGCGCTCGATGGTAAACACCGGGAAGCTTTCGACCTCGTTGTAATAACCGGTATGATCGCCAAACGGCCCCTCCTCGGCCTCTTCACCGGGATAGATAAAACCCTCCAGCACATATTCGGCCGAGGCCGGCACCTGTAGCTCGCTCAGGCCACACTGCACCACTTCGGTTTTACTGCCGCGCAACAACCCGGCAAATCCGTATTCGGAAAGAGTGTCGGGCACGGGTGTGACGGCACCTAAAATGGTTGCCGGGTCGGCACCCAGGGCAACTGCAATGGGAAAGGGTTCACCGGGATTTTTTTTCTGCCAGTCTCGGTAATCAAGGGCACCACCGCGCTGGGCCAGCCAGCGCATGATCACCTTGTTTTTACCGATCACCTGCTGGCGATAGATGCCCAGATTCTGCCGCTCCTTCTCCGGGCCGCGAGTCACCACCAGTCCCCAGGTAATAAGCGGGGCGACATCACCGGGCCAGCAGGTCTGTACCGGGATGCCAGCCAGATCCACCGCTTCGCCTTCGTGAACCACTTCCTGACAGGGTGCCTTTTTGACCAGCTTCGGTGCCATATTCAGCACCTGCTTGAAGATGGGCAGCTTGTCCCAGGCATCTTTCATGCCCTTGGGTGGATCAGGCTCTTTCAGAAAAGCGAGTAACTGACCGACTTCGCGCAAAGCGCTCACGTCATCCTTGCCCATGCCCATGGCGACACGTCTGGGGGTGCCGAACAGGTTAGCCAGTATGGGCACCGTCGAGCCTTTTACATTCTCAAACAGCAGCGCAGGACCCTGCGCTTTCAGCGTACGATCACAGATTTCTGTGATTTCCAAATAGGGATCAACCTCAAGCTGTATGCGCTTAAGTTCGCCCTGTGATTCCAGCTGCTGGATGAAATCGCGCAGATCAGTATAGTTCATGTGGGCGACAGCAGATCAGGTATCAATATTGGTCGCAGACAGCGCATTGCTTTCGATGAACTCACGCCGTGGTTCCACATGATCCCCCATCAGGGTAGTAAACACCTGATCGGCGGCCACCGCATCCTCTATCTTCACCTGAAGCATACGACGGGTTTCCGGGTTCATGGTGGTATCCCAGAGCTGATCCGGATTCATCTCACCCAGACCTTTATAGCGCTGTACGCTCAGTCCCTTGCGCGCCTGCTCCATCAACCACACCATCACCTCTTCGAAAGAACTGACCACATGCTGTTTATCGCTGCGTTCGATGTAAGCATCTTCACCCAACAGGCTATCGACCTTGTCGCCCATTTTAACGATCTGTCTATAATCGGAAGAGGTGAAAAATTCTTCATTAAATATGTAACTGTGATCCAGGCCATGTAGTTGTCGTATCAGCTCGATTGCCGGCTTAGACTCTTCATCGGTAATTATCTGATAGCGATAAAACATTCCCGATAATTTATGTTTTTCTAATAAAATCAATAAGTTATCTGCGTATTTTTTCAGCGCATCAAGATCTCCAAATGCTTCCTTATGAATACCACAAAGGTTTATCATCTCATTCAGAATATTGAGATCCACTCTCCTGGCCAGACGTTGAATCGATGATCTCGCCAGCAGATAACTCTGCGCCAGATCTTCCAGTGCTGTATCGGACAACGCGGGGGTGTCTTTATTTACAAATAATTTTGAGCCGTTCAGTGCAATCTGTAGCAGATGGGCATTTAATTCATCATCATCTTTAACATAACGCTCCTGCTTGCCCTTTTTCACCTTGTACAATGGCGGCTGGGCGATATAGATATGGCCCCGCTCAACCAACTCCCTCATCTGACGATAGAAGAATGTCAGCAACAAGGTGCGAATGTGAGAGCCATCGACATCCGCATCGGTCATGATGATAATGTGGTGGTAACGTAATTTATCAGGGTTATATTCGTCTTTACCAATGCCGCAGCCCAGTGCAGTTATCAAGGTGCCGACCTCGGCAGAGGCTATCATCTTGTCAAACCGGGCTTTTTCGACGTTCAGGATCTTACCTTTCAGCGGTAAAATGGCCTGGGTTTTTCTGGATCGGCCCTGTTTGGCCGAACCTCCCGCCGAGTCCCCTTCCACTAAATAGAGCTCACTTAAGCTGGGGTCCTTTTCCTGGCAATCAGCCAGTTTTCCGGGTAGCCCGGCAATATCCAGTGCGCCTTTACGTCGGGTCATTTCCCGCGCTTTTTTAGCCGCTTCCCGCGCTCGTGCCGCATCAACGATCTTCGCGGTTATCGCTTTAGCTTCAGCCGGTCTTTCCAGCAAGAAATCATGCAGCTTTTCAGCCATGGTTGATTCCACAATGGCTTTAACTTCCGAGGAGACCAGTTTGTCCTTGGTCTGCGAGGAGAATTTAGGATCGGGAACCTTCACCGACAATACCGCAGTCAGTCCTTCGCGGGCATCATCACCTATCACCGATACTTTATTTTTAGCAGCCAGCCCTTCTTTTTCCATGTACTGATTCATGCTGCGAGTTAAAGCACTTCTAAACCCGGCCACATGACTGCCACCATCTTTCTGGGGAATATTATTGGTAAAAGGAAAAATGCTTTCCTGATACGAATCATTCCACTGCATGGCGACTTCCACTATCACCCCTTCCTTTTCGGCAGTAAAGTGAATCACAGTTTCATGCGAAGGGGTTTTGTTCTTGTTCAGATGTTCAACAAACGACTTGATGCCGCCCTTGTATTCGAAAACATCTTCTTTTTCCGTGCGCTCATCCTTGAGTACAATGCGGACGCCTGAATTCAAAAATGACAGCTCGCGCAGGCGTTTTGACAGGATATCGTAATGGTATTCGATGTTTTTGAATATATCTACGCTGGCCCAGAAGCGTAATTCGGTGCCGGTCTTGTCGGTCTTGCCTATAACCCGCATATCCGCAACAGGGTCACCATGACTATATTCCTGTTGATAAATCTCGCCATTGCGCTGGATGGTCAGCAGCATTTTCTCTGACAGTGCATTCACCACCGAAACACCGACGCCGTGCAGGCCACCTGATATCTTGTAGGAGTTTTCATCGAATTTGCCGCCCGCATGCAGGACAGTCATAATCACTTCTGCCGCAGAGCGCCCTTCTTCTTTATGAATATCCGTTGGAATACCGCGACCGTTATCCTTAACCGTCACCGAGCCATCGTCGTTTATTTTTACATTTATTTCGGTACAGTAACCGGCCAGCGCTTCGTCGATAGAGTTATCGACGACTTCGAACACCATGTGATGCAACCCGGTGCCATCTTCGGTGTCGCCTATATACATTCCCGGGCGTTTTCTAACGGCATCCAGTCCTTTTAATACCTTAATATTTGTGGAATCGTAAGTATTTTCCGTGCTCATTGAATTAACCATTTATCAGCAAAGGGTCATTATATCAGGTCTTTGAGTCTACCTTGTTCCACGTGAAACATTTTTTTAGTCTCCCAGCCGGACAGGTCGATCTGCTCTACTTCAATCGCCGTCAAAAACAGCTGTACCTTCATTTTAACCAGCACAGCAAGTATCTCCTGACGATGCCCGGCGTCCAGTTCAGCTGCCAGGTCATCATACAGCAGTATGCAGCTTCGACCGGTACTTTCCGTAAAATGCTGTGCCTGCGCTAGTCGCAACAGAGCAACCAACGTTTTTTGCTGTCCGCGTGAGATACCGGTCTGTGCGGACTGGCCATCAACTCTAATCAGTAGCTCTGCCCGATGCGGGCCATACTGGGTAAACCCCCTCATGCGGTCTCTGTACAATTCAGATTTAAATAGAATCTTCAGATCGCTCTCTGCCGACCAGCCGCGTTTATAGCTCAACTCGACATCCTGATCTTTAAAAAACCGCTGGATTAGAGTTTGCAGATAGGGCTTTAGTGCATTCATATAACTATCGCGCATCTGATCAATCCGAACAGCCATATCAACAAGTTCATGATCCCATAATGCGCAGTACTCATTATTCTGCTTTGACTTCAGCGCTGCATTGCGTTGCTGCAGGGCTTTTTTATAGCGTTGCCAGATAGAAAAAAAGTTATGTTCCACGTGGAACACTCCCCAGTCCAGGTACTGCCTTCGGTAGGAAGGTCCCCCGGTAATGAGTTTATAGCTATCAGGATGAATAGCGATCACCGGGAAGAGTGATGCAATATCGGCAACTCTTTTTATTGGCTGGTGATTGGCGCGCACCTCCAGCTTGTTGCGGCTTCGCAATATACCCAGAGGAATCTGATGATGAGAATGGGTGTAGATTTTTGCCACCAGCTGTAGCTGCGTGGCCTGTCGATTTATGAGATCGGTGATCTGATGAGTTCTGAACGAACGCAGATGGCTGAGATAATAAATAGCTTCAAGTAAACTGGTCTTACCGGAAGCGTTAAGTCCTGTTATCAGATTGACACCATCGACCGGTTCGAAATCAACTTTAGCCAAATTTCGAAAATTCTGGATCTGCAACCGCATTAAATGCATAACAGTCCTTTACAGATTCGTTATAACTAAAGTCGCATTGGCATGATAACGTATTTGCAATCGCCCAGATCGGGATAGCTCAGTAGACAACTGCTGTTTGAGTCTCTCAGAGTCAGTTGTACCATGTTTGAATTTGCCGCATTGAGGGCATCGATCATGTAGTTGACGTTAAAGCCAATCTCCAGGGTTTCACCCTTGTAATTAACCTCCAGATCAACATCCGCCTCTTCCTGGTCAGGGTTATGCGCCTGCAGACGTACTAAATTATCTTCCAGAATCAATCGGATACCCCGATATTTTTCGTTGGAGAGGATGGAGGCGCGAATCAGAGCCTGTTTAAGGCTTTCGCGTTCGGCGGTCATTACAGAATTGCCGTCCTCGGGAATAACCCGGTTATAGTCCGGGAAGCGGCCATCGATCAGCTTGGAGGTAAAGCGAAGATTGTAGAGTTCAACCCGCAGGTGATTGCTACCCAGCATTATTTTTACCTTATCGTCGCTGTATTCGAGCAATCGCGTCAGCTCAATAACCCCTTTACGGGGAAGGATAACCTGTTTGACTTCTGCCAATTCACAGTCGGTCTCTTTTTCACAAAAAGCCAGGCGATGGCCATCAGTGGCGACAGCTCTGAGTACTTTGGAGCCTACTTCCAGCATCAGGCCATTCAAATAATAACGCACATCCTGCTGAGCCATGGCAAAAGCGGTTTTATCGATAATATCCTTCAGGGTTCTCTGTGGTAACTCAAAACTGGAATTAGAGCTAATTTCATCCAGGGAGGGGAATTCACTCGCCGGCAGGGTGACAAGTGAAAAACGGCTGCGCCCTGACTGAATAATGGCTTTATCACTTTTAAGGCTGAAATTAACCTGCGAATCCACCGGTAGTGATTTACATATATCCAGCATCTTTCTAGCTGGAACAGTAATTTCACCTGGTTCGTCAATAATGATGTCCATCTGCGTAAGAAGTTCGATTTCCAGATCGGTAGCAGTAAGTGACAGAGAATTATGATCAGCTTTAATAAGCACATTAGATAATGCAGGCATAGTCTGCCGTTTCTCTACTGCACCAATTATCTGCTGCAATGAATTAAGCAGGTTGTCCCTTTGAATTTGAAATTTCATCGTGTGACCTGTGTAGTATTAGTTCTTTTATTTATATACTTATTGTTATTATAAGTCTCGCTCAATATCAGGGATAACTCTGATATTTAATTATATTTCAACAAGATGCGAAATATATTTAGCAATATTGACGGGGGTTATTCTAACCTTATCCTGTAGATGAAATGTGGATAACTTTATCCCCTGATTTCGTCTACAAGTTACAACCCAGCTGGTAACAGTTTATCCACAGCTTGTTATCAGTTGCTCAAAATACGCATCATATTAGTGTAATCTTCGCTTATTTTCGCGTCAGAGTCTCTAAGTTCGGCTATCTTCCGGCAACCGTGTAATATTGTTGTATGATCCCGGCCCCCAAAGGCAGCGCCGATTTCAGGCAGGCTGTGATTGGTCAGCTCTTTCGCCAGGGCCATCGCCAGCTGTCGGGGTCGTGTAATGGAGCGACTGCGGCGACTGGATAACAGGTCGGAACTGCGAATTTTGTAGTATTCGGCCACCGTTTTCTGAATGTTCTCAATGCTGATAGCCCGGTCCTGAATCGCAATCAGGTCGCGCAGAGCATCCTTGGCCAGATCAAGCGTAATTGCACACTTGGTGAAATTGGCCGTGGCCATGACCCGGCGGAACGCCCCTTCCAGCTCGCGAATGTTTGAACGGATGCGTTTAGCAATAAAAAAAGCCACTTCGCTGGGAAATTTGAGCTTATATTCTTCGGCTTTTTTCTGCAAAATGGCCACGCGCGTTTCCAGCTCTGGCGGTTCGATACACACCGGCAACCCCCAGCCAAAGCGCGAGCGCAGGCGCTCTTCAAGCCCTTCGACCTCTTTCGGATAACGATCACAGGTCAGAATAATCTGGCTGCCTGATTCGAGCAAAGCATTGAAGGTATGGAAAAACTCTTCCTGAGAACGCTCCTTGCCGGCAAAAAACTGGATATCATCGATCAGCAGCGCATCCAGGGAGCGATAGTGCTGCTTAAATTCATCAATAGCATTATGTTGTAAAGCTTTAACCATATTGCCGACAAAACGCTCCGAATGCAGGTAGACGATACGGGCATCAGGATTGTTTTGCAGCATCATGTTGCCAATAGCATGGATAAGATGGGTTTTACCCAGACCAACACCGCCATACATGAAGAGCGGGTTATAGGCGTGACCGGGGTTGTCTGCGATCTGTATTGATGCGGCCTTGGCCAGCTGGTTGGACTTGCCCTCAACAAAACTGTCAAAGGTAAATGCCGGGTTGAGATTGTGTTCGATTGGGTACTGGTTGTTGCTGGAGAGCTTTTGCGGTTCGAAAATGCGCGGTTGAGCCATTGACGGAGCCGCAGCAGGAGCGGATTTCGCAGGTTTTGACTGTGAGCCGATTTCGAAATTGAGCGCCACCTCAGCAGCGCCGATTTCCACAAGAATGGTCTGAATCTGCTCCTGAAAATTCTGTTTAACCCAGTCAAGCACAAAACGATTGGGCGCCAGTAAAGTGATGGCACCCCCCTCTTCCTTAATTTGAAGCGGCCGTATCCAGGTATTTAACTGCTGATCAGAGAGTTTCTGCTCGAGTTGCTGCAAACAATTTGGCCAAAAAACAACGCTCAAAGGAAGAGGGTCTCCATGAAAAAAGTGAGTTTAAAATCTTAAGAAGGAGCGGAGATTCTATACCTGTTAATAGGGGTTATCCACAGGCAAAAGTTAATATAAAGCGATAAACTATTAACTTGTTGAAAAATAGTGGAAACAGGCTTTGACTAAGTGCGGTTGCATCAGTAAAATGCGCGGTTCGCTGAATCAATAACAGTTACAGGTTAACTACCATGAAAAGAACATTCCAGCCCAGCACTCTGAAAAGGGCAAGAACACACGGTTTTAGAGCGCGCAGTCGTACTGTTGGCGGTCGTAGAATATTGAAAGCACGCCGTGCGAAAGGTCGTCACAAACTAACCGTATAAAACTGGCTGATTTCAAACTTAGCCATTGTGTCGAGTGCAGGCCTACCCAAGCAAGCCAGGTTACTGAACGCCGCTGATTTCAATCGGGTTTTTGAAAAGCCAACGCGAGCAGGCGACCAATTTTTTACCGTTCTTATCCGCCCTAACGAACTAGGCCGTCCAAGACTTGGAATGGCCATCTCAAAGCGCAGGGTAAGACTATCGGTAGGTCGAAATCGAATTAAACGTCTGGTTCGTGAAAACTTTCGTCTCTCGCCACACAATTTCAATGCCGATTACGTCGTACTGGCCGGGAAGCAAGCGGCCACAGCGACCAATCAGCAGTTGTGGAAGTCTCTCGAAAAGCATTGGGTAATTTTGAAAAAAAAATGCGCCAGCTCTTAATCGCCCTTATCCGTTTCTATCAACTTGCACTGAGTCCTTTTATTGCATCGGGCTGCCGTTATACGCCCACCTGTTCCAGTTATGCAATAGAAGCCGTGCGTAGCCAGGGCATTTTTCGGGGTAGCTGGTTAGCAATCCGTCGCATAGGTCGCTGTCACCCCGGCTATGAAGGGGGCTATGACCCGGTTCCGGGCAGTGAGAGTTCTAATTGCCTGTCTACAACGTGTAAATCTTCAGCGTGCAAGTCGGAAGACCACAAATCAACAAACTCCAACCCTGAAAACGGGAAAACATCGGAAAGCCATTAGTGATGGAAAATCAAAGAACCCTGCTATATTTCGCCCTATTATTCCTGGTCTATTTACTGTGGGCGCAATGGCAAAATGATTATGCACCCCGCCCCGAAGTCACCGTATCACCGGAAAGAACCGAACAAATCGGCAGCAGCGAAATGGACAGCGACGTGCCACCGCCCATTAGTGCAGTTGCTCCCGGTGCAGAGGTCGAGGACAGACCAGCGGCAGCGAGCAGCAGTCAAACTATTAGCATCATAACGGATGTGTTAGAAGTTGAAATCAGCACCCGCGGCGGCGATTTGCGCAAGGCAACCTTAAGAAAATATGCGGTTGATGCGGATAAGCAGGATGAAAAAGTCGATCTTCTGACAGAATCGAGAACTAATTTTCATGTCGCACAGTCCGGGCTGGTTTCAGCCAACAAAGATACCGCTCCCACCCATAATGCTGTTTATAGCGCCGAGCAGGACAGCTATCGTCTGGCCGAAGGTGTCGATGAGATAAAAGTCCCTCTCTACTGGACCGGCAAAGACGGCACAAGAGTCACCAAGGTTTATACCTTCCGCAGAAACGATTACACCATTAATGTCGATCACGACATTGCCGCCGGCGAGAAGGGCTGGAGCGGTAGTCAGTACATGCAACTGTACCGCACCGAACCAACCGATGAAAACGAGTCCATGTTTATACACACCTATACCGGTGGCGTCATATATAACGACGAAATCAAATATGAAAAAATTGATTTCGGCGACATGCAGGAAAAGAATCTAAACAGAGAACTGGAGAACGGCTGGCTGGCTATGATCCAGCACTATTTCCTGATCGCCTGGATCACGGACAGTGACGAAAAGCACCTCTATTTTTCCCGTTATAACCCCGACAGCGGACGCTATATACTCGGTACGCGCTCATCGGCAAAACGATTGCAAGCAGGTGAGCAGAGCAGTTTTAACAGTCGCCTTGTCGTCGGTCCCAAACTTCAGGACAGGCTGGCGGAAGTACAGCCAGGTCTGGAATTAACCGTTGATTACGGCATACTTACCATCATTGCCAAACCGCTTTTCTGGTTGCTTAATCAGTACCATAATCTATTCGGTAACTGGGGCTGGGCCATTATCTTCCTGACTATTACGGTCAAGGCGCTGTTCTTTAAGTTGTCAGCGATGAGTTACAAATCGATGGCGAAAATGCGCAAAGTCGCCCCGCGCATGAAACAGATGAAGGAGCAGTTCGGGGATGACCGTCAGGCCATGAGCAAGGCCATGATGGAAATGTACAAGCGGGAAAAAATCAACCCCATGGGTGGCTGTCTGCCTATCCTTGTACAGATACCGGTGTTCATTTCACTCTACTGGGTGCTGCTGGAAAGCGTAGAAATGCGCCAGGCCCCGTTCATGTTATGGCTCACCAACCTGTCAGCTCGTGATCCCTATTTCATCCTGCCATTGTTGATGGGCATATCAATGTTTGTACAGCAGAAACTGAACCCGGCACCGGTCGATCCGGTGCAGCAAAAGATCTTCCAGTTTATGCCCATAGGCTTCACCGTCATGTTCGCCTTCTTCCCCTCCGGGCTGGTGCTGTACTGGGTCGTGAATAACCTGCTGTCGATTGCACAGCAATGGGTCATCACCCGACGCATTGAGAACGAGAAATAAAGTCCGGAAGAGAAAACGCATAAACGATTTCGACAGTCGCTCAATCGACAGGTGATAAGCATGGCGGAACAAGACACCATCGCCGCAGTCGCCACCCCTCCCGGACAGGGAGGTGTGGGCATCGTACGCGTTTCGGGTAAACAGGCACGCTACATTGCCGGTCAATTGCTGGCAAAAAAAATCAGCCCGCGTTACGCCCACTACCTGCCATTTCTCGATGCAGAAAAGCAGACCATAGATAGCGGCATCGCCCTGTTTTTCGAAGGTCCCCACTCCTTTACCGGCGAAGATGTGCTGGAGCTACAGGCCCATGGTGGGCCTTTCATTCTGGATATTCTGCTCAAGCGGGTACTCTCTCTCGGCGCCCGCCCGGCCAGAGCCGGTGAATTCAGCGAGCGTGCTTTTCTCAATGACAAAATTGACCTGGCTCAGGCCGAAGCCATTGCCGACCTAATCGCCGCCGAAAGTCATGAAGCCGCCCGTGCCGCCATGCATTCGCTGAACGGCGAATTTTCCAAAGAGATAAATGCACTGGTCGAGCAGCTCACGCAACTGAGAATCCACGTCGAAGCCGCTTTGGATTTTCCTGAAGAAGAGATCGATTTTCTGGCCGATAAAGCCATTGAAAACAAACTCAAAACCGTCACCGAAAAACTGCAACAGGTTAAAGCCAGCGCAAAACAGGGCCGCCTGCTGAAGGAAGGCATGACCGTGGTCATCGCCGGCAAACCTAATGCCGGAAAATCCAGCCTGCTTAACCAGCTGTCCGGGCAGGACACAGCCATCGTCACCAACATCCCCGGCACCACCCGAGACATCCTGCGCGAACACATTCAGATTGATGGCCTGCCCTTACATATTATCGATACCGCCGGCTTGCGCGAGAGTGAAGACATCGTCGAAAAGGAAGGCATCCGCCGCGCCCTGAAAGAGATAGAAAAAGCCGATCGCCTGCTCTATGTCATGGACAGCGATTCAGTCGAGGAAGAAAAGGAGGTCATTAAGAATTTTTCCGCAAAGCTGGGCATCACTTTTGTACGCAACAAGATTGATACAAACAACATCGCAGCCTGCGTAAAAGAAAAGAGCGAAAAAATAACAGAGATATATCTGTCGGCAAAAACTGGCGCAGGCATCGATTTATTGAAGCAGCATCTTAAAGAATGCATGGGTTTCGAAACCCGCGTGGAAGGAAAATACATGGCCCGGCGAAGACATCTGGAAGCCATCGAAGCCGCCGAACAGAACCTGACCAGTGCCGAATTGAATTTAGAATACAGACATGGCGAACTGGTCGCCGAAGAACTCAGCCTGGCGCAAAATCAGCTGGCTGGTATCACCGGTGAATTCAGCAGTGATGATCTACTGGGGCGGATCTTTTCGGATTTCTGTATAGGGAAATAGCCGATTAATAATGCGGAGGATATAGAAGGAGAAATATTTAAGACGTTTAAAAAGCGGGGAGACCGATCAAAGGTACATTAAGTAAACTGTCTCAATATCACCAGCAACATAAGCATTGTTCTCACAAAAGCTTAGAAGCAAGAAGCATCCATTTTAATGAGCATTTCAAAATATCCTTCCAAGCTAAGCCTGCCCCGGAACAACCACGGCGTTGCCAGTGTGCTGGAGTATCTTATTGTTAAATTTCCGGCTATTAATGCCGAGGTATGGCGGCAGCGTGTCGCAGGCGGAAAAGTGCATTGGCACGATGGCTCATGTATTACTGCAGAATCACCGTTTCGGCCGCAACAACGGGTTTATTATTACCGCGAAGTCGAAAGCGAAACGGCCATACCCTTTGATGAGGAAATAGTGTTTCAGGATGAACATATTCTGGTCGCCTATAAACCGCATTTTCTGGCGGTAACACCAGGCGGGATTTACATTAACGAGTGCCTGCAAAACCGGCTGCGGGATAAAACCCGGCATGACAACTTGCAGGCTTTGCATCGACTGGACAGAGCCACGGCAGGTCTGGTGTTGTTTTCAATCAACCCCGGCTCACGCCATTTGTATCATCAGCTGTTCAAAAGTCATAAAATAGAAAAAACATATCAGGCCATCAGCAGAGTAAATGGAAGTGAAAATTTAACGGGAAGAACATGGGAAATACGAAATCGCATCGTCAAATCCGAGCCGCAGTTTCTCATGAAGATTGATGCTGGTGAAGCAAATAGCCATTCGATGATTCGGTGTCTGAAGCAGTATTCCGGCAAAGCACTCTTCGAATTAAAACCGATTAGCGGCAAGACACACCAGCTGCGGCTGCACATGCAAACAATAGGCTACCCCCTATTGCACGATCGCTACTATCCGACATTACAGCCGGAGACCGCAGATGATTATGCCAGACCCTTGCAGCTGCTGGCGAAAAAGCTGCGCTTTATCGATCCGGTCACACAGCAGCCTAGAGTGTTTACTAGTTGCAAGAATCTGGAGATAGAATAGCGCCGTTTTTTAGCCTGCTAAAGGCATGCTAAAATGACAACAATTCTCAATTTAACCAATCTCAATTTAACTACGGCGGAAATATATAAAGTGATTATCAAACCAAAAACACGCGGCTTTATTTGCACCACCACGCACCCTACCGGCTGCGAAGCCAATGTTAAGGGACAGATAGCACGGGTAAAAGCCGATGGCGAAATGGCAAACGGCCCGAAGAAAGTTTTAGTCATCGGCGCCTCAACCGGCTATGGTCTTGCCTCGCGCATCACCGCCGCCTTTGGTTCTGGTGCAGCCACCTTGGGCGTGTTTCTGGAAAAACCTGCCACCGATAAAAAACCCGGTTCTGCCGGCTGGTATAACTCGGCTGCTTTCGAAAAAGCCGCGCACACAGAAGGTCTTTATGCCAAAAGCATCAATGGTGACGCCTTCTCCAATGAAATGCGCGCCAAAGCCATCGAAATAATCAAGGCCGATCTGGGCCAGGTCGATCTGGTCGTCTACTCGCTGGCCTCGCCGGTGCGCAAACTACCTGACAGTGGAGAAACCATTCGCTCCGTATTAAAACCCATCGGCGACACCTACAAAGCCACCGCCATCGACACCAGCAAGGATGTCCTTATAGACGCTGAAATTGAGCCTGCCAGTGAAGCAGAAATACAGGACACCGTCACCGTAATGGGTGGTGAAGACTGGGAACTATGGATGAGCGCATTGAAACAGGCCGGCGTTCTGGCCGATGGCATCAAGACAGTATCCTACAGCTATATCGGCACCAATATTACCTGGCCCATCTACTGGCACGGTGCCCTAGGCAAAGCCAAAGAAGACATGGACCGTGCCGCCGCTGCATTACGCCAGTCACTTGCCGATATTAATGGCAGCGCCAATGTCGCCGTACTGAAAAGCGTGGTCACACAAGCATCAGCGGCGATACCGGTCATGCCCCTGTATATCGCCATCTGCTTCAAGGTCATGAAAGAACTGGATATCCACGAAGGCTGCATCGAACAGATCAATCGTCTGTTCCGTACCCAGTTATATAAAGAAGGCGGTCCGGACCTGGATGATGCCGGGCGTATTCGGATGGATGACTGGGAACTGCGCGATGACGTACAGAACAAAGTCAAAGCACTCTGGCCCCAGGTCAACAATGACAACATTTTTGAACTCACCGATTATCAGGGCTACAAAGATGAATTCCTGAAACTGTTCGGCTTTGGCATCGAAGGCATTGATTATGATGCCGATGTGGATACATTGGTTGAGTTTGAGCATGAGTCTATTTAAAGATAACTTTCAACAAAAGGTGAAGCGTGGATATAGGTATTATCGGTATCGGTCTGATGGGTCACGCATTTGTAGAGCGCTATCTGGCACAGGGGTATACGGTTCGGGTTTTTAATCGCAATCCGGACCATGTAAAAGATCTGGCTAAAAGCGACGTCATCATCTGTGCAACCTTGGATGAACTGCTCAGTTTGTCCCCCACCATTATTTTGATGGTCAGTAATGCCGAGGCAATCAGTCACCTGCTCAAGCTGAATCAACCGGGCGATAAACCCGCAGACCTGCACGATAAAACGATTCTGCAGATGTCGACGATATCTCCCTCCCAGTCCAGAGAAATAGGCGAGGTAATCTCATCCTGCGGAGGTCGCTATCTGGAAGCGCCGGTGCTCGGAAGTATTCCCGAAGCAAAAGCAGGCACGCTGATCATCATGGCTGGTGGCGCAAAAGAGGTATTTGAAGATGTGCTGCCAACATTACAGGTATTAGGCAGCGCTCCTCGCTACATCGGTGAAACAGGTTCAGCCGCTGCGCTCAAGCTATCCATGAATCAGTTGATTGCATCACTTACTGCCGGATTTTCTCTAAGCCTGGGCTATGCCATCGAAAACGGTGTTGATAAAGAACTGTTTATGGAAACCGTGCGCGAAAGTACGCTTTATGCAAAAACTTATGACAAGAAGTTGCAGAAGTATATTGAGCGAGACTTCGGTACCGCTAACTTTTCGACCCGGCATCTTTTAAAAGATATTCGTCTATTTATCGATGATGCCCAGGCCGCTGGTTTGAATACAGATGCGCTGGAAGGTATTGAAAGAATCACAAGCACGGCAGTCGAATGCGGTATGGAGCAGATGGATTATTCCTCGATTTTTCAGGTGATCTGCCCGGAAAAATAGTTATGTCCAGGTGGCGCGTGATGATCTGTATTCGTCATCACGCTATGCCTCAGAGCCGTGAGCAAATTACAGCAGCACTTTTATGACTGATTTCATTATTTGTTATGGTTTTGTCGGGAAAGGCTTCCCGACGTGGTGATTGGCAGTGCAATAATCGAGCAGAACTCCGGCTATCAGCATTTTGTCGGCAAAGGCTTGCCGACCTACAGGGCTGATTGTGCCCTAATCATGAAGATGTGAGAAGCAGTGAGTAGAGCCCCGTTTTATGGCTGACTGCATTATTTGTTATAGTACGGTTCAAAATTTGATTTCTCCTTTTCCTTTAATTTGTAAAACAACATCATGAACAGCAAAAACCCGTCAGATCTTCATCTTAAACTCCGCAATCTTGAGAAAGAAGATTATCCGCAGGTATCCAAATTAATGGAAGAAATTTACGCTGACATCGGTGGTGCCTGGTCACAAAGTTCGTTATTCGCACTGATTAAGGATTTTCCCGAAGGCCAGATAGTGATCGAAGACAACGGCAAAGTCGTCGCAGTAGCGCTCACTGTGAAGTGCAGTTATGAGCGCTTCAGTCTCACCCATACCTACGACGACCTGATTGGTCGACGTGATCGCATCAAGCATGATGAAAATGGCGATGCACTTTATGGCATGGATATGTTTGTCAGTAAGGATTATCGCGACTTACGGCTGGGCCGAAGATTGTATGACGCACGCAAGGAGCTTTGCCGAAACTTCAATCTGCGCGCCATACTGGCGGGCGGGCGAATTATAAATTATCACGAACATGCAGAGATGGAACCTGCCGACTATATCGAAGCCGTGCGCCGCAGGGAAATTCACGACCCTATTCTCAGTTTCCAGCTGGCTAATGATTTTGAAGTAAAACGCTTAATGAAGGGCTACATGCCGGAAGACAAAAAGTCTCTGGGATATGCCACCCTGCTTGAGTGGAACAACATCCTCTATGAGCCAGAAACCGGTGCCGCAGATGCTATCCGAAAAACAGTCGTGCGTGTCGGCATCGTGCAGTGGCAGATGCGGCTTACCGATTCATTTGAGACATGGCTGAATCAGGTGGAATACTTTGTCGATTCCATGTCGGCCTACAAGGCGGATTTTGTCCTGTTCCCTGAATTTTTTAATGTGCCGCTGATGGGCATCGGCGATCAACACAACCAGTACGATGCCATACGTTTTCTCGCTACCTTCTCTGATCGCATCGTAGAATCGATATCGCAATTTGCAGTGACTTATAACATCAACATTATTGCCGGCAGCATGCCCGCCATGTCCGGTGATAATTTATACAACAACGCATACCTGTGTCGGCGTGATGGCACCGTAGACGTGCAGCCAAAAATCCACATCACCCCGCATGAACGGCGAGACTGGGTCATAGAAGGTGGCGATAGCCTGCAAGTATTCGATACCGATGCCGGGCGCATCGGCATACTGATCTGTTACGATGTCGAGTTTCCCGAGCTTTCGCGACTGCTGGCAAAACAGGAAATGGAAATCCTGTTCGTCCCCTTCTGGACGGATACAAAAAATGGTTTCCTGCGCGTACAACGCTGTGCACAGGCAAGAGCCATCGAAAACGAATGTTATGTTGCGATCGGCGGCAGTGTAGGCAACCTGCCCCAGGTCGAAAATGTAGATATTCAATATGCGCAATCAGCCGTGTATTCACCCTCAGACTTCGCCTTTCCTCACGATGCGATCATGGCGGAAAGCACGCCGAATACTGAAATGGCGCTGATCGCTGACCTTGATCTTGACAAACTGGTCCAGCTGCGACATGAAGGCTCAGTCACCAACTCCAGAGACCGCCGCGATGACCTGTTTGAATTAAACTGGCTGGGAAGCGGAATGAAATCAGAAGAGCGCTGACATCTGTTTTTATAATTCTATAATTAGTTAAAACTAAAAGCATTCACCGCAGACAAATTTTTCTGGAGCATTGGTGTATGGAAGCGCCGTTTACGAACCTAAGGATGGAAAAATTTGAACAGTCACAGGCTGGCCCGCAGGGCGAATTACAGGAAGTTATTCGTAACGCAGGAAGCCCGAAATAGGCGCAGTCAGCGCAGATTAAGTTAATTGTTTACGAATATAGAAACATCACTGTCAAACCATACAGCGGATCACTACTGTCCGGGGAAATTATCAAATAGATTCAATTGGTTAGGTATATCGGCATTTCCTTTCGTGGATTCAATTCCAGTAAGTAATTGAAGTAAAGTAGTTTTTTCGAATTGTGTGAGGCTCAAAATCTGTAATATTGTGTAGAGATCTGCCTTGATATTGAGGCGCTTCTTGATG
>JAVVEE010000002.1:78471-86612 GCA_032251315.1 Gammaproteobacteria bacterium | reverse complement strand
TAAGTATGATCATAGCTGTTTAGGACCTAGTAATGAAAAAAACCATAAAAATCGCCATGGTGCAGGATAATTTTCTGGTCGGCGATATCAGGGGCAATGCTGACAAAATCATTGAGCTGTCGCATGTGGCCGGAGCGGCGGGTGCCGATCTGGTCATGTTCCCCGAGCTGGCGCTGGTGGGTTATCCGCCGGAAGATCTGCTCTACCGTCGCAGTTTTATGGCCCAGGTCGAGCTTGAGCTGGCGCGCATCGAGTTGCGGGTCAGCGATATTGATGTGCTGCTGGGGCTGCCTGAATATATTGATCAGAAACGCTATAACACCGCAGTCTGGCTACGCGACGGCAAGCGCATCGCCAGCTATCACAAGCAGACCCTGCCCAATTATTCTGTTTTTGACGAGGCGCGTTATTTTACTGCGGGCTCGCAGAATGTCGTGGTCGAGTTGCAGGGGGTACGTTTCGGGGTGGCGATTTGTGAAGATGTCTGGCAGCCGCAGTCGCTGGTCGGGGCGAAGGCCGCCGGGGCCGAAGTGATGCTGGTGCTCAACGCCTCGCCGTATCATGTCGGCAAATACGAGGAGCGGGTGCAGGTGCTGGCGCAGCGCTGCCGGGAAAACCGGATGCCGATACTGTATTTGAACATGGTCGGTGGTCAGGATGAGCTGGTGTTTGACGGTGAATCGCTGGTGATGGGCGCGGATGCTGAACTGGTGGCGCGTTTACCGGCATTCGACTCGTGTATCGACTATTTCAATATCACGGCCAATCAGGTTGCGGCAATGCAAAAGCGCGACGTTGCCGCCCTACGCGAAGAGGAGGCTATTTATAAGGCGCTGGTGCTGGGGGTGAGGGATTATGTTTACAAAAACGGTTTTGTCGGCGTGGTCATCGGTCTATCCGGCGGCGTCGATTCGGCGCTGACGCTGGCAATTGCCGTGGATGCGCTGGGCGCTGAACACGTACACACGGTGATGATGCCGACCCGATACACCGCCGATATGAGTCTGGACGATGCCAGAACCGAGGCCGAGACACTGGGCGTGCAATATGATGTGATTCCCATCGAGTCGGTATTCGAACAATTTCTCGAACTGCTGCAGGACGTTTTTGCGGGCAAAGAGCCCGATGCCACGGAAGAAAATATTCAGGCACGCTGCCGCGGCCTGATTCTGATGGCGATCTCCAACAAGAGCGGGCGCATGCTGCTGAGTACCGGCAACAAGAGCGAAATGTCAGTGGGATACACCACGCTTTACGGCGATATGTCGGGCGGTTTTGCGCCGCTGAAAGATGTCAGCAAAACCCGCGTCTACCAGCTGTGTCGCTATCGAAATAGCCTCGGCGAGGTGATTCCCGAGCGCGTGATCACCCGACCCCCGTCCGCCGAATTGCGCGCGGACCAGTGTGACCAGGATTCCCTGCCCGATTACGAGGTGCTGGATCGTATTCTGGAGATGTCGGTGGAACAGGATATGCCGATCAACGATGTGGTCGCCACCGGTCTGGATCGAGCCGTGGTCGAGCAGGTCATCACCATGGTGCAGCGCAACGAATATAAACGCCGCCAGGCCGCACCGGGCGTACGCATAACCCGCCGCGCCTTCGGCCGCGACCGACGTTACCCGATTACCTCGGGATATCGCCAGGATTGAAATCTTTTAATTCAGGTTGCGGGCCACGGCAGGGGGTTCGCCGAGCTGATCTTCCGGTGAGGCTATTTTCTGTTCAGAGTCGACCTTGTTCATGCTGAGTACGCGTTGTGCGTCGGTGGCGAGGTCGGGGATGCCGAGGTTTTTGTAACCTTCAACCATGATTTCCAGCGCGCGGTGACTCCAGATGGAGTCCTGATACTGTTCGATGACGTTTTTTGCGCGGTTGATGGCCGATAACCAGGTTTCGCGTTCGATATAAAATTCAGCGATGTCGATCTCTTTCTGGGCGAGTTTGTTGCGTAAAAAAACCATTCTCTGGTGAGCATCACCCGCATAGTCGCTCTCGGGATAGAGGCGTACCAGCGTGGAAAAGTCGTTGTAGGCTTGCAATATCACCGAGGCATCGTGGCGGGCATGGTCACGGGGGAACCAGCTGTCGAGAAAGCCGGAGCCGCGATTAAAATTCACCAGCCCCTTCAGATAATAGGCGTAATCAATGTGCGGATCTCTGGGATGCAGGCGCATGAAACGGTTGGCGGCGCTGATCGCGGATTCGGGTTCATCAAATTTGTAATAGGCGTAGGCCACATCCAGCTGCGCCTGTTTGGCGTAAGGGTCGAAAGGAAACTGTGCTTCCAGGGTTTCGAGGTTGTTGATGGCCGTCTGGAACTCGCCGTTATCCAGCGAGGATTTGGCCTCGTCGTAATAGTCTTTGGCAGTCCAGTCGGCTTTTGGATCGGCGCTCATGGTGCTACAGGCCGAGAGCAACAATGACGCGGCAACGAAGATCAGGGGCAGTAGTGGGCGTGTGAGAGTCTCTTTATGCATAATCAGCTCGATCAATATTGTCAGTTGTTATGGGTTATCCGTTAGAATGGTACATTATAACTAAGTTCATGGTAATGCTGTCACTTTGTGTTGCCACAATTTTTTTGCCACCTTGATTTCTAATCCATCTTTTGCGCTGTAATTTGTCCATGCCCGATATTCATACCTCCTTTAATATTCCCGAAGCGCTATCCGGCAAGCGACTGGATGTAGTGCTCGCCGAACTGATGCCCGATTATTCCCGTAGCCGTTTAAAGCAGTGGCTGCTGGAAGGCCAGATTTTGCTCGACGGCCGCTCAGTGCCACCCAAAACCAAAGTCTACAGTGACCAACAGCTGGTGCTGGAGGTGAAGGTGGCCGATGTTGAAGATGAGGACGTGGCCGAAGACATTCCCCTGAACATCGTTTATGAAGATGAGTCGCTGCTGATTATCAACAAACCGGCCGGGCTGGTGGTGCACCCTGCCGCCGGCAACCGGCGCGGAACCCTGCAAAATGCCCTGCTTTTTTATGACCGTAATCTGGCCGAGGTGCCGCGTGCGGGCATCGTGCATCGTCTGGACAAGGATACCAGCGGTCTGATGGTGGTGGCGCGAACTCTGATCGCGCATAAATACCTGGTCGAACAGATTCAGCGGCGCGAAGTTCACCGCGAATATCAGACCGTGGTGCATGGCGTGATGACCGGCGGCGGCACAGTGGATGAACCCATTGGCCGTCATCCCCGGGATCGTATTCGCATGACCGTGCGCGAAGACGGCCGGCCATCGGTGACGCATTACCGCGTGCTGGAGCGTTTTCGCCAGCACACCCATCTGCACGTCAAGCTGGAGACCGGTCGTACCCATCAGATTCGGGTGCACATGCAGCATTTGCGGCATCCGGTGGTGGGCGATCCGGTGTATGCGGGGCGGTCACGTTTTCCGCCCGGTGCCGAGCCCGACTTCATTGAGGTGCTGAAAAACTTCAACCGTCAGGCGCTACATGCCTGGCGACTGGGTCTGCACCATCCCGAAAGCGGCGAGCTCATGGAATGGGAGGCGCCCCTGCCGGAAGATATGCAGCAGCTGGTCGAGGCCATGAAGGAAGATCTGGCGCAGCATGACGGATAAAGTTGTCGATTCCATCCCCGCTGACTGGCCTGCACCGCAAAACATACGCGCCTTTACCTCCACCCGAAAAAACGGCTTTAGTTCAGGTTCGTACACGAGCCTGAATCTGGCCGGGCATGTCGACGATGAGGCGGCCACCGTGGCGCGCAATCGCGACTGGCTGGGCGAGTATTTTCAACTGCCGACACCGCCACTCTGGCTGACGCAGACCCATAGCAACAACATCATCGCCGCAGATGCTTATCAAAACGCCGCGCTCCCGCCCGAAGCCGATGCCGCCTGGACGGCGACGCCGGGGCTTGTGTGTGCCGTGCTGACCGCCGACTGCCTGCCGGTATTTTTTGCCGGCAAGCAGGGTGATCGCGTGGCGGTGGCACATGCCGGCTGGCGTGGCGCCTTGAATGGCATCATCAGCGAGAGCTTTGCCGCCCTGAACATCCCCCCCGAAGAGTGCCTGGTCTGGCTCGGCCCCGCCATCGGTGCCGCCGCCTTTGAAGTTGGGCCGGAGGTGTATCAGGATTTTACCCGCAAGAGCGCGGACAACCTCAGCGCTTTCACCCGCAAAGATGAGCAGCACTGGCTGTGCGATATTTATCAACTGGCGCGAATCGAATTGCAGCAACAGGGCATCGAGTCCATTTATGGTGGTGGGCTGTGCACCTATTCGGATGAAGCCCATTTTTACTCCTTTCGCCGCGACGGTGCCCGAAGCGGACGCATGGCCAGCCTGATCTGGCTTGATGTTTAAAATATAGTTGGCAGTTGGCAGTTAAAGGCAAAAGCTGGTCCGTGAAAACATCGAAGAAAGGATAGTGGATTAATTTTTTTCATTAATGCGTTTCATATAAATCACCTGATTCAAATCTCTGGCATAAGGCATTGAAATACCTGCTTCTGTCCTCATATACATGCTATATAAAAAATTATTGAGGCTTACTTTATGAGAATGGATCGTTTAACCAGTAAATTCCAGGTTGCTCTGGCTGATGCGCAGTCGCTTGCGCTGGGTCGGGATCATGCGTTTATTGAACCGGTACATCTGATGCTGGCGCTGCTCGATCAGGGTGGCAGCACGGTGCGCCATCTGCTGACCAGCACCGGTGTGAATGTTGATTTGTTGACCAGCAAGCTTAATGAAGAGCTGGATCACATGGCGCAGATTGAGGACCATCAGGGTGAGATCCAGATTTCTAACGAAATGAATCGCCTGCTCAACCTCACCGACAAGCTGGCGCAGAAGCGCAATGACCAGTACATCTCCAGCGAATTGTTCATGCTCGCCGTCGTGGAAGATAAAAGCCGACTGGGCGATCTGATGCGTAACGCGGGGGCCAATAAGCAGAGTCTGGAAAAAGCGATCGAGGAGATTCGCGGCGGGCAGAAAGTTGATGACCCCAATGCCGAGGAGCAGCGTCAGGCGCTGGAGAAATACACCGTTGATCTCACCGAGCGTGCTCAGCAGGGCAAGCTCGATCCGGTGATTGGTCGTGATGAAGAGATTCGCCGCACCATTCAGGTATTGCAGCGGCGCACCAAAAACAACCCTGTCCTTATTGGCGAGCCCGGTGTCGGTAAAACCGCCATCGTCGAGGGTCTGGCGCAACGCATTATCAACGGTGAAGTGCCCGACGGCATAAAAAACAAACGGGTGCTGTCGCTGGATATGGGCGCGCTGATCGCCGGGGCAAAATTCCGCGGCGAGTTTGAAGAGCGCATGAAAGCCGTGCTGAACGATCTGTCGAAACAGGAAGGTCAGGTGATTCTGTTCATCGACGAACTGCACACCATGGTTGGTGCGGGCAAAGCCGAAGGTTCGATGGATGCCGGCAACATGCTCAAGCCCGCCCTGGCGCGAGGTGAGCTGCACTGTGTCGGCGCGACGACTCTGGACGAGTATCGTCAGTACATCGAAAAAGATGCCGCGCTGGAACGGCGCTTTCAGAAAGTGCTGGTGGATGAGCCTAGTGTTGAAGATACCGTGGCCATCCTTCGCGGTTTGAAAGAGCGTTATGAGGTGCATCACGGTGTTGAGATTACCGACCCCGCGATTGTCGCCGCAGCCACATTATCGTATCGCTATATCAGTGACCGGCGCTTGCCGGACAAGGCGATTGATCTGATTGATGAAGCGGCCAGTCGCATTCGTATGGAAATCGATTCCAAGCCCGAAGTGATGGATCGACTCGATCGCCGAATTATTCAGTTGAAAATTGAACGCGAAGCGCTGAAAAAAGACACCGATAAAGCTACCTTGCAGCGCCTGAAAAATCTGGAAGAGGAGCTCGATGAACTGGAAAAAGAGTACAGTGATCTGGAAGAGCAATGGATGTCCGAAAAACTGGCGGTGCAGGGTTCTACAAACATCAAGGAAGAGCTGGAGCGGGCGCGTCAGGAGCTGGAAACAGCAGGTCGCGCCGGTGATTTGAGTCGCATGTCCGAACTGCAATATGGCCGCATTCCCGAACTGGAAAAACAGCTCGCACAGGCCGCGCATGCTGAAGAAAAGGAGCCTGCCGAAGGCCAGCTGCTACGAAACAAAGTCACGGGGGATGAGATCGCTGAGATCGTTGCCCGCTGGACCGGTATACCGGTGAGCAGGATGCTGGAAGGCGAACAGCAAAAGCTGCTGCAGATGGAAACGGTACTGGAAAAGCAGGTAGTAGGACAGGATGAGGCGGTTGTTGCGGTGGCTAACGCCATCCGCCGTTCACGCGCAGGTCTGTCTGATCCCGGCAAGCCCAATGGCTCGTTCATGTTTTTCGGCCCCACCGGCGTAGGTAAAACCGAGCTGACCAAGGCACTGGCTTTGTTCATGTTTGATACCGAAGACGCCATGATCCGTCTGGACATGTCCGAGTACATGGAAAAACATTCGGTCGCCCGTTTGATCGGCGCCCCTCCCGGTTATGTCGGTTATGAGGAGGGCGGTTATTTAACCGAGGCGGTTCGACGCAAACCTTATTCGGTTATCCTGCTGGATGAAATAGAAAAGGCGCATCCTGATGTCTTCAATATCCTGTTGCAGGTGCTCGATGATGGCCGCCTGACCGACAGTCAGGGTCGCACGGTGGATTTTAGAAACACCGTGATTATCATGACCTCGAATCTGGGTTCACATCAGATTCAGGAGTTATCGGGCAGCGCTAATTATGAGGCGATGAAAGCGGCGGTGATGGAAATCGCCAGTCAGCATTTCAGGCCGGAATTCATCAATCGGGTCGATGAGACGGTGGTGTTTCAGCCGCTGGGCCGAGAGCAGATCCGCGAGATTGCGAAAATGCAGGTCGGGCATCTACGGCAACGTCTTGAGGATCAGGACATCGCCATCGAGCTGTCAGAAGCCGCGCTGGACAAGCTGGGCGAAACCGGTTTCGATCCGGTCTATGGCGCGCGCCCACTGAAACGCGCCATACAGCAGTACCTTGAAAATCCGCTGGCTCAGCAGCTTTTACAGGGTGAGTATATGGCGGGTGATGCGATTAAAGTGGATGTTAAGGATGAGCAGCTGGTTTTTAGCAAAGTTAAGCCGGTAAGCGTCGCGGTTTAAAAACAGCTGTCGTTAAGTTAAAAAAAGCGAATCCGGTATACGGGTTCGCTTTTTTTATGGTCGAGAATATCTGGGGTTTTCACAGGAACCCGGCATTAATTCATCAATAGAAAAGGGTCTTCCGAGGTAATAGCCCTGTCCATAGGTGACACCTATTTCGTTTAATCCGGCAAGAATAGCGGCATTTTCAACATGCTCGGCGATGGTTTCGATATTCATGATGCGCCCGATCTGGTTGATCGCCGCCACCATGGCCTGATCGGCTTTGTTTTCATCCATCTTGTTGACGATGCTGCCATCTATTTTTAGGTAGTCGACCGGTAGGTTCTTCAGATAGGTGAAAGAGGACATGCCGCTGCCGAAATCATCCAGCGCAAACAGGCAATGCGCCTGTTTGAGCTGGGTGATGAAACTGATCGCCTGCTCCATGTTTTTTATCGCGGCCGTTTCTGTTATCTCGAAACAGATTGAATATTCGGGAATGTTATGGGTGTTCAACAGATCAAGCACATAATCACAAAATGACTGGTCGGTAATGGAGTTGGCCGACAGGTTGACAAAAAGTCGCGGTGTTTTTTCCTGTCCTGATTGATGTAGGGATTCAATCTTTTTTATTACCTCCTGTACGACCCAGACGTCAACTGCACGCATCAGGTTGAAACGCTCAGCGGCGGGAATGTATTCGCCGGGTGAAATAATGTTGCCTTCGTCATCTTTCAGGCGCAGCAAAACTTCAAACATGGTGTCAGTGTTACTGTTGCTTACAGCAGTAATGGGCTGAATATAAAGCTTAAAACGCTGATCTTTGAGCGAGGTTTCGATGTCGGCCACCCAGCTTAATTCCTGATGTATTTTTTTAACATGTTCATCATTTAGTTCGTGAAGATGAACGCGGTTTCGCCCCATGTCTTTGGCTGCGTAACATGCGACGTCAGCCTCGCTCATCAGGCTGGTGATATTTTTTGTGTCCCTGTTGACCGGCACCAGTCCGATGCTGACGCC
>JAVVEE010000002.1:0-78371 GCA_032251315.1 Gammaproteobacteria bacterium | reverse complement strand
GCCTGGAAATAGATCTCTCTGTTTTTTCGGGTGGTTTCACGAATAATGAATATTGAAATGGCGGTGCCCAAAAAAAGTGCAAGTACAGAGATGGCGATGATAAGACTGCGGGTTTCTTCGTTGGCGCGAATGTGTGTGTTCAGGGCAAGTTCTGCCTTCTCATTTTGTTTTTCGACCAGCTTATCCAGATTGCTTAGAACTTTCTGGCGTGTGGTATAAGCTTCGCGAAGTGCTTTTTTTGTGTCGGCAGCGGACGCCTGGGAGAGTAATATTTCTGCCGCAGCATCGTTGATCTTGTAGCCTTCGGCGCTAACCCGTCTTATTTCTTCAAGCAATATCTCTTCATCATCGTCCATTTCATAACGTAGCAGAAGGTCGCGGTCAGCTCGATAACTGGCAGCATGGTGGGCCAGCAAAGGGAATAGATCAAAGCGCTCGAAATAATCATCAGTGAGATACATCTGATTTAAGGTGTTGGCGCGCAGACGAATGTGGTCGCGCATGGAATGCGCAGTCGATATTTTGGCGTTAGTGATTTTTACCAGCGCTTCCATTTTGCTGATGGTAATACTCATTTCTGTCAGTGATATGTAGATAACGAACACCATCAAACTCAGCAGGCTGCTAAATCCGAGGGTGATGACCCAGGGTGATGAGTTTGTGTTCATTAGGCGAATCGAGGTACTCTTGATAGATGTTCTGGATGCGGAATCTAAAGCTATATGCGCTTAAATAATAGCATTAATGATAAGGTGTATGTCCAAAGCTGATGTTTTATAGGTCTCTCAATAGCCTCGCGTTAACGTTTCCCGCCACCGCCGGCAGCAGCCAGTATTTTATCCAGCCAGCGAGCGGATAATAATCTTTTCAGATAGCCAAATAAATAGGTAGGAAAGGTGACGTAGTAACGGGGTTTGGGTCGACGTGCCTCCAGGGCATGAATAACCTTGTCGAGCACCGCTTCAGGCGGCAGGGTGAAGGGGGCGACCGGCCCCGGTTGTTTCAGTCTCTCCAGAACACGTCGGTACTTGTTGCGGTGAATACTGTTTTCAATATCGATGTGCTTTTCCAGCAGCTTGACGCCGTTGGCGCGAAACTGACTGACGATGGGGCCGGGTTCGATCAGCGAAATATGAATGTCGGTGTCGGCCAGTTCGAGTCTGAGCGTATCGCTCAGCCCTTCAATAGCAAATTTTGAGGCGTTATAGGCGCCGCGAAAGGGCATGGCGACAAAGCCGAGTACTGAGCTGTTCTGGATGATGCGGCCGTAACCCTGACGGCGCATCACCGGCAGCACCAGGTTGGTCAGCTCCTGCCAGCCAAAGACGTTGGTTTCAAACTGGGTGCGCAGAGTGTCTCTGGAGAGATCTTCGACCGCGCCCGGAATGCCGTAAGCGCCGTTATTGAACAGGGCATAGAGTTCACCGCCGGTGCGCTCCAGAATTTCGGCAACGGCGGTACGAATGGACTCGGAGTCATCCAGATCGAGCTGCAAACTTTCCAGACCTTCATTATTGAGCGCGGCTACACTTTCGGCGCGTCGTGCGGTGGCGAAGACACGATAACCACGCTGTTGCAAACCTTTAGCTGCGCAGTAACCAATGCCGCTCGAGCAGCCGGTAATAAGGACGGTTTTTCTGGATGATGGAGTGGCAGGTGAAGACATAACGAAAGCTTATCACGTCATTCTGCAAACAGGATGGTTTCGTCGTTTAGCCTTGCTAGGAGGCTGTCGGATTCAGGATGAATTGGCTGCGGAAGCGGGAGAGCGTCCCAAATACCCCCGATTTTTCGTTGCGTAGAATAACTATGCGCCTCAAACTCTGGAAAATTTGTGTTCACTCTCCCACTCCCTCGCTACAATCCCCCTAAACCCGACAGCCTCCTATACTTGATTGAAAACCCGTCAGGCCGTAACATTCACCCCCCATTTTCTCACCTTTCAAGCGGACCAACCATGCGCAGTCAATATTGCGGAAAAATTACCGAAGAGTTTTTAGATCAGGAAGTTACTTTATGTGGCTGGGTTAACCGTCGTCGCGATCATGGTGGGGTGATTTTTATCGATTTGCGTGACCGCGAAGGCGTGGTGCAGGTGGTGTTCGACCCCGACCGTGCGGAAATTTTTCAGATGGCCGAACGTGTGCGCAACGAGTATGTGTTACAGGTGAAAGGCAAGGTGCGTGCGCGTGATGAAAGCGCGGTGAATCCCAATCTGGCCACCGGTGCCATTGAAGTGCTGGCGCTGGAGTTGCAGGTGCTCAACACTTCCGAAACGCCGCCGTTCCAGCTCGACGATGTCGATGTGCACGAAGACCTGCGCCTGCGTTATCGCTACATCGACCTGCGCCGCGACGAAATGCAAAAGCGCATCAGGCTGCGCAGTGATGTTACCGCCTACCTGCGTTTTTTTCTGGACAAGCGTGGTTTTATGGATATCGAAACGCCCATGCTGACCAAAGCGACTCCGGAAGGTGCGCGTGATTATCTGGTGCCCAGTCGCACCCATCCCGGCAGTTTCTTTGCCCTGCCGCAGTCGCCGCAGCTGTTCAAGCAGTTGCTGATGATGTCGGGTCTGGATCGTTATTATCAGATCGTGCGCTGTTTCCGCGATGAAGATCTGCGCGCCGATCGCCAGCCCGAATTCACCCAGGTGGATATCGAGACTTCGTTTATGTACGAAGAAGATGTCATGCAGCTCAACGAAGATATGATGCGCGGCCTGTTCAAAGAGGTACTCGACGTTGATCTGCCCAATCCGTTTCCGCGCATGACCCATGAAAATGCCATGCTGCATTATGGTTCGGACAAGCCGGACTTGCGTATTCCCATGGAGTTGGTCGATCTGGCGGATGTGATGAAGGATGTGGAATTCAAGGTGTTCTCCGGCCCGGCGAACGACCCACAAGGCCGCATTGTGGTGCTGAAAGTGCCCAACGGTGCTTCGCTCTCGCGCAAGGAGATCGATGGTTATACTGATTTTGTCGGCCGTTATGGCGCCAAGGGCCTGGCCTGGATCAAGGTCAACGATGTGTCGGCGGGGCGTGAAGGTCTGCAATCGCCGATTGTGAAATTCCTGCCGGATGAAGCCATCAGCACGATTCTCGAAAAAACCGGCACTCACTCCGGCGACCTGCTTTTCTTTGGCGCCGGTGATGTCAACGTGGTGAACGAGTCGATGGGCGCGTTGCGTAACAAGGTCGGTGAAGACACCGGACTGGTCGAAAACATCTGGGCGCCGCTCTGGGTGGTGGATTTCCCGATGTTCGAGCGCAATAAACAAGGGGCATGGACAGCGCTGCACCATCCATTCACGGCACCTTCGGTTGAGAAACCGGAAGATCTGGAAAAGGATCCCGGCAGCGTGCTGTCGCGCGCTTATGATATGGTGCTCAATGGTACCGAACTGGGCGGTGGCTCGGTGCGTATTCACGATGCCGCCATGCAGGCGGCGGTGCTGAAATTGCTGGGCATCTCTGACGAGGAAGCTGAAGAAAAATTCGGCTTCCTGCTGACCGCGCTGAAATACGGCTGTCCGCCGCATGCGGGTCTGGCTTTCGGTCTGGATCGTCTGGTAATGTTGATGTCGGGCGCACGCTCCATTCGCGATGTCATGGCGTTTCCGAAAACCCAGTCAGCCGCCTGCCCGTTAACCTCGGCACCGGCGCCAGTCTCTGCCGAGCAGCTCAAGGAATTGAATCTGCGCTTGCGCAAGGTCGAGAGCAAAGAGGAATAGATTGAACCTCTGCTAAATTTGGGGGCCGAAATTTTATCGAATAACTAAGGTGTAATTGATGACCATAGCCATACAGACTTACACGCTGCTCGACGATCAGGAATGCGATGAGCGTATTGCCGCCGCCAAGCAGAAGCTGGGTGATAAGCTGGTCATTCTGGGCCATCATTACCAGCGCGATGAGGTGTTCAAGCACGCCGATTTTACCGGCGACTCATTAAAGCTGTCGCGTGCCGCAGCGGAATCTAAAGCCGAATACATCGTTTTTTGCGGCGTGCATTTTATGGCCGAGGTGGCTGACATTCTGTCGCGCCCCGATCAGGTGTCGATACTGCCCGATTTATCGGCAGGCTGTGCGATGGCCGATATGGCCGATCTGCGCAATGTCGAAAAAGCCTGGCGAGAGCTTTCAGAGGTACTCGACCCCGACGAGACTGTTTCACCGGTCACCTACATTAACTCTGCCGCAGATCTGAAAGGTTTCTGTGGTGAACACGGCGGCATTGTCTGCACCTCCACCAATGCGCGTCACGTGCTGGAATGGTGCTTCGGGCAGCGCGAAAAAGTGCTGTTCTTCCCCGACCAGCATCTGGGGCGCAACACCGGTTATGGCATGGGTATCCCCCTGGATGAAATGGTGATCTGGGATTATGACAAACCCATGGGCGGTTTGACGCCGGAACAAATCCACAACGCCAAAATCATTCTGTGGAAAGGTTTCTGTTCAGTGCACCAGATGTTCAAGCCCGAGCAGATTGATCAGTTCAAGGAAAAATACCCCGAAACCAAAGTCATCTCCCATCCGGAAAGTCCGTTTGAAGTCTGTCAGAAATCCGATTATGTCGGCTCCACCGAGTTCATCATCAATACCGTCGCCAACAGCGAGCCGGGCAGTCGCTGGCTGGTGGGCACCGAGCTGAATCTGGTCAATCGTCTGCACGAACAGTTTCAGCATGAAGGCAAGAGTGTGCACTTCATGTCACCGACCGTGTGCATGTGTTCCACCATGTTCCGCATCGATCCGCAACATCTGCTGTGGGTGCTGGAAAACCTGCTTGAAGGTAAGGTGGTCAATCAGGTCAGTGTGCCTGAGGATGTGGCGCAGCAGGCCAGAATCGCGCTACAGCGCATGCTGGACGTTTCACCTTAAACTCCACTCGCTTCTCTAAATTTCACTCATTTCTCGTTATGCCGATATCCATATTTAACCGATACCGTTCCATTTCAATCTGTTGTCATTTTATTTGATAGAGTCAGGGGTTGTTCTACCCCGAGATTATCAAGCGGAGCATCGTATTTACTAATATCGGAGTGATATAATTTAAATTCATTAGTTTTTTAACTATCGGATTCGTTTCGGCTTACCAACATCCTGTAATGAATACAAAAGCATCGCTTAATGACACGCAGGTGTTTTATCCGGTTTCTATGATGATTGCTGACAGAACTTGACGATGCTTAATATAGAGTAATGAAGCTCAACATCCATCCTTGAAACCCCCCTTTAAGCCCGGCTCTCGGCTAAACTGCTTGCATGCGAGAAGTGGTCGTTTTAGTACATGGTATCTGGATGAATGGTCTGGAGTTCTGGCGCTTGCGCCGGAAGCTGGAGCGCGCCGGCTATGAGTGTCATGTTTTCAAACACCATGAGCGCAGGCAGTCTCTGGCAGAAACCGCCACCTGTCTGCATGAATTCGTTGTCACGATTGATGCGCCAGTGGTGCATTTTGTCGGTCATAGTCTGGGCGGCCTCGTGTTGTTGCATCTGTTTAACCAATACCCCTTCACGACCAAAGGCCGTATCGTCTTGCTGGCGAGTCCGGTCAACGGCAGTGCGGTGGCTAAGCGTCTGGCGCACACGCGTTTGACCCGCTGGCTGCTGGGCCAGAGCATGGAGCAAGGGCTGGACGGCGATGCGCCACCGTGGAAGAGCTGGCAGGATATCGGCATTATTTCAGGCACCTTCCCGATGGGGCTTGGGCTGCTTGTCGGCGGACCGGATCTACCGCACGACGGCACGGTGTCGGTGGAGGAGACTATGCTCCGGGGCGCCACTGATGCGCTGCTGCTGCCGGTGAGCCATTTCGGTATATTACTGTCTTCAGAGGTGGCGGAGCAGGTCATTACCTTTTTGTGCGCCGGCAAGTTCGATGAGGATACGGTGATGCCGCTACCCGATTCCAGTTATGTATAAATCGGAGCAGGCTGATTCGGGATGAATCTCAGCCGCTGCGCTTTATCAGTTCATCAATGCTGCACTCAATGTTAGACTGCCTGCTGGATAGAAAAGGTGTGATGGTAAGAGGTTTTTATGGCAGGGCACAGTAAATTTGCGAACATCAAGCATCGCAAGGCGGCGCAGGATAAGAAGCGCGGCAAGATTTTTACCAAGTTGATTCGGGAGATTACCGTCGCCGCCAAAATCAGCGGTGATATCGCCGCCAATCCTCGATTACGGCTGGCAGTGGACAAGGCGCTGGCAGCAAACATGACCCGCGACACCGTCGAGCGCGCCATCAAGCGTGGTGCCGGCGGTGATGAGGATGTGGTTTATGAGGAGATTCGCTATGAGGGTTACGGCCCCGCAGGTGTGGCGGTGATGGTGGATTGCATGACCGATAACCGCAACCGCACCGTTTCCGAGGTGCGCCATGCCTTCACCCGGGCGGGTGGCAATCTGGGCACCGATGGCTCGGTCGCCTTCATGTTTACCCGCATGGGCCTGCTCAGTTACCCGCCTGGCAGCGACGAGGACGCGATCATGGAAGCGGTGCTGGAGGCGGGAGCCGAAGATGTGGCCGGCGCGGATGACGGTGGTATCGAAGTGGCGACGGCATTTGAAGATTTTCTTGCGGTGAAGGAGGCGATGATCGCGGCCGGGTTTGTGCCGGAGCAGGCGCAGGTCATTGAAAAGCCGGCGACCACGACCGACGTCGCTTTTGAGGATGCCGAGAAAATCATGCATCTGATCGATGCCCTGGAAGATCTGGATGATGTGCAGGAGGTCTATACCAATGCCGATTTTTCCGATGAGGTCATGGCGCAGCTTTCGCAGTGACTTTGCGCTCGATGCTCGCGTTGAATCTCCCGGCCATAAAACTTCATTGCGAAGTATGGATTAAGCCTTGAAAACAAAAATACGCATCATCGGCATCGACCCCGGTTCCCGCATTACCGGTTACGGCGTTCTCGACACCGACGGCTTTCGCCACAGTTATGTGGCCAGTGGCCATATTGCCACCAGGGGTGATGATGAACTGCCGCAGCGGCTGGGCACCATTTTTCAGGAGGTGGCTGCGGTGATTGCACTATGGCAGCCGGAGTCGATGGCGATTGAGCAGGTGTTTATGAGCCGCAATGCCGATTCGGCGCTCAAGCTGGGTCAGGCCAGAGGCGCGGCCATCTGCGCCGGGGTGCAGGCCAAACTCAGCGTGGACGAATACGCCGCGCGGGTCATTAAGAAATCGGTGGTCGGTACCGGCGCCGCGGATAAACAGCAGATACAGATGATGATGCAGAAACTATTAGGCCTGGAACAGAAATTACAGAGCGATGAGGCCGATGCGCTGGCGATAGCCATGTGCCATGCCAACCATGCGCATGTCAGGTCGGTTGGCATCGTGCGCGGTTCGCGCCGGGGGCGCTGGGTATGATCGGTCGCCTGAGCGGGGTTTTGCTGGAGAAGAAACCGCCGCAGCTGCTGGTGGATGTGCAGGGCGTGGGTTACGAGCTGGAAGCGCCGATGTCGACCTTTTATCAGCTGCCCGCCAGCGGTGAGGCGGTGACCCTGCATACCCACATGGTGGTGCGTGAAGATGCCCAGCTGCTGTACGGCTTTTACAGCCAGTCGGAGCGCCAGCTGTTCAGAGACCTGATCAAAACCAGCGGCGTCGGTCCCAAACTGGCACTGACCATTCTCTCCGGGGTGACGGCGGAAGAGTTCACCCGCTGCGTCATGGAAAACGATGCCAAGGCCCTGACCGCCCTGCCGGGTGTGGGCAAGAAGACTGCGGAGCGCCTGATTGTGGAGCTGCGTGACCGACTGGCGAAGACAGCAAGCGCGGTCTTGCCGGGCAGCGGCTCCATTGCCGGGCTGAAAGTCGAGGCCAGCCCGGTCAGTGATGCGGTGAGCGCACTGATGTCACTGGGTTACAAGGCGCAGGAGGCTAGCCAGATGGTTCGCGCCGTCGAGGCCGAGGGACTCAGGACCGAGGAGATTATTAAAATGGCGCTGAAAAGCACGGTGAGAACTTAATATGGCAGAGGAACGCATCATCGCCGCAGAGCAAGCGGATGAGGAGGTGGCGATTGATCGCGCGATTCGCCCCCAGCTGCTCAAGGATTATCGCGGCCAGCCCGGCGTCACCGAGCAGCTGGAGATTTTCATTCCGGCCGCGCGCGGACGCAGCGAAGCGCTGGATCATCTGCTGTTTTTCGGCCCGCCGGGGCTGGGCAAGACCACGCTGGCGCACATTGTCGCCAACGAAATGAAGGCGAACCTGCACTCCACCTCCGGCCCGGTGCTGGAGCGCCCCGGCGATCTGGCGGCGCTGCTCACCAACCTCGAGCCGCACGATGTTCTGTTCATCGACGAGATTCATCGCCTCAGTCCGGTGGTGGAGGAAATTCTGTATCCGGCCATGGAAGATCATCAGCTCGACATCATGATTGGCGAAGGCCCCGGCGCACGTTCCATCAAACTCGATCTGCCGCCCTTTACCCTGGTGGGCGCGACCACCCGCGCCGGTTCGCTGACTTCGCCGTTGCGTGACCGTTTCGGCATTGTGCTGCGTCTTGATTTCTATTCGGTGCCGGATCTGACCCATATCGTGCAGCGCACCGCCGGCATCCTGAATGTGGCGATGGATGTGGACGGTGCTGCCGAAATTGCGCGCCGTGCCCGCGGCACACCGCGTATCGCCAACCGCCTGTTGCGGCGGGTGCGTGACTATGCCCAGGTCAAGGCCGATGGCGCAGTCAACGTCGATGTCGCCTGCAAGGCGTTGAAGCTGCTCAAGGTCGACCCGCTGGGTTTTGATGTCATGGACAATCGCCTGCTGCTGGCCATTATCGAAAAATTTAATGGTGGCCCAGTGGGTGTGGAAAATCTGGCGGCGGCCATCGGCGAGGAGCGCGACACTATCGAAGATGTGATCGAGCCCTATTTGATTCAGCAGGGTTATCTGATGCGCACGCCACGCGGACGGGTGGCGACGCCGAACGTGTACCGCCATTTCGGACTCAAGCAGCCGGCGAACGAGCAGCTGATTCAGGCGACGCTGGAATTGCCGGACAGCGATGTCACTGCTAATAAAATATAGAGATGGGTGTCAGTGATTATTTCAGATAATGAATTTTTATGGCCGGTGCGTGTCTACTACGAGGATACCGATGCGGGCGGTGTGGTCTATTACGCTAACTACCTGAAATTTATGGAGCGCGCCCGTACCGAGTTTTTACGCAGCCTGGATTTCGAGCAGGATCGGCTAAAAGAAGATCAGGGAATTATTTTCGCAGTGCACAGTTTATCGGTGAAATATAAAAAACCGGCGGTCTTTAATGATGCGCTGCTGGTAAAAACCGCAATCAGCCATTGCGGCAGGGTCAGTATGGGTTTTTCACATTCTATTATTCGCGCTGCGGATGAAACCGAACTATGCCTCGCTGAGGTAAAAGTGGCCTGTATCAACGCAGAAAAATTTACCCCCATGGTGATACCGGAGGTAATATTGTCAAAAATTAAACGGGAGGTTATCAGTGGAAGCTGATATGTCATTGTGGAATATGGTTGCGCAGGCGAGTTTTACCGTGCAGCTGGTGATGTTTGTTTTGTTGTTGGCTTCGGTAATGTCCTGGGTCATCATTTACCTTAAATATGATGTGCTGCGCAAAGCGCGAGCCGAGGCGTTGCGTTTTGAAGATCAGTTCTGGTCGGGTATAAATCTGGCCGATTTATATGCACGGGTAAAGAAAAACGCTGTTGGTGAAAGCGGCCTGGCGCGAATCTTTGTCGCGGGATTCTCCGAGTTCGTGCGCATGCGCAAGCACACCCCGGGCAATACGGCTAGCATGCTATCCAGTGTACAACGCGGCATGAAAGTGGCGCAGGCGCGAGAAGAGGAGCGACTGGATGCGCATCTCTCGATTCTGGCGACAGTGGGTTCGATCAGTCCCTATATCGGCCTGTTCGGTACAGTGTGGGGCATTATGCGCTCCTTTACCGCGCTGGGTTCGGTGCAGCAAGCCAGTTTGGCGATGGTTGCGCCGGGCATTGCCGAAGCCCTGATCGCGACAGCGATGGGTCTGTTCGCGGCGATACCGGCCGTGATTGCCTACAACCGCTATGTGGAGCGCGTCGACCAACTGGCAAATTCCTACGAAAACTTTGCGGAAGAATTTGTCGGCATTCTACAACGTCAGAGCCAGAGCTTGCAGCACGAAGAAGATGAGCAGCATGTTGAATACGCCTCGACCACCAGCTAAAAGATAGAAGTTATGCCCCGTCATCGCAAACGCAGAGCAGTTGCAGAAATTAACGTTGTGCCCTACATCGATGTGATGCTGGTGCTGTTGATCATCTTCATGATTACAGCGCCGTTGTTGCAACAGGGGGTGGAAATTGAACTGCCCCAGGCCAGCGCCAATCCCCTGTCATCGGAGCAAAAAGAGCCTGTCATTCTCACCGTGAGCAAAACCGGCGAGTATTATCTGAATGTAGGTGAGCATGTTAAAGAACCCATTAGTGAAGAGGTGCTGGTGCATCGGGTCGCGGCGGTGGTTAAATATCAGCCGGACACACCGGTGCTGGTTCGTGGTGACAGGAATGTGGATTACGGCAGCGTCACTCATGCTATGGTATTGCTGCAATCGGCCGGCGTGGAAAAGGTCGGTTTAATGACCGATCAGATAGATGAACAGGGCACGGCAGAGAAATAATGAGTTCATCCGGATTGCTGCATGAAATTAAAACCCGGCCGCTGGTTCTGCTGACGGTTATCGCCGGGCATTTTGCTCTGATGGTGATGCTGGGCCTTAATTTAAGCAACACTAACGTACACAAGCCGGCCGGTGCAGAGAAAAAAATAGTTCAGGCAGTGGCCGTTGATGCGACACAAATTGAAGCGGAGGCCAGAAAACTCAAGCAGGCGGAAGAGCAGCAGAAACAGCAGGCGCTGGCGCAGCAGCAAAAAATAAAACAGCAGCAGGAAAAAGCCAGGCAGCAGCTGGCGGATGAGCAGAGACGCCTGGCAGAGCTAAAGAAAAAAAAGGCCGATGAGCAAAAAAACCTGGAAGCCTTAAAGCAAAAGAACCTGGCTGAGAAAAAACGCATGGAAGCGGAAAAGATAAAAGCGGCCGCTGAAAAAAAAGAGCTGGAGAAAAAACAGGCTGAAGCTGAAAAGAAAAAACAGCAGGAAGTGTTAGCTCAACGCGAAGCTGAGGCAGAGAAGAAGAGACAACAGGAACTGGCGGAACAACGTCAAGCCGAAGCGGAAAAGAAAAAGCAGCAGGAGCTGGCGGCGAAACGTAAGGCTGAAGAAGAGAATAGAAGAAAAGAAGAGGTGGCTGAATTGCAGCGTAAACTGGCCGAAGAAGAGCGCATGGAAGAAGCGGCGCAACAGGCCGCAGAGAAGAATGCGCGTTTGCAAACATTGCGTTCGCAGTATGTCCGGCTTATCGAACAAAAAGTTGAGCGTAACTGGCTGCGGCCGGTGACTGCGACTTCAGATATGTCCTGCGAAATCGTTGTGATCCAGACTTCGTTGGGCGATGTAATTGATGTCATATTGAAAAAATGTGTTAATGACCTGGCTTTTCAGCGTTCAATTGAACGTGCGGTAAGGAAAGCATCACCCTTGCCACCGCCGCCGAGCCCGGAAGTTTTTGATCGGGAGATTCACTTTACTTTCAGGCCGGGTATTTAATATGCATTCATTTAACGTTTTGCCAGAGACAAACTTTAAGGTTGTAAATTTATGAAACGTCTTTTATCAGGTTTGATATTGTTCTGTTTTTATTCGCTGGCGCAGGCCGTGCTCAATATCGAGATTACAGAAGGTATTGAAGGCTCCCTGCCCATTGCGGTGGTGCCATTTCAGTGGCATGGAGGCACGAAGTTAGACGATGCGGATGTGTCGGCGATCGTCGCTTCAGATCTGGCACGCAGTGGCAAGTTTGCGCCGCTGGCTGATAAAGATCTGATCGCTTATCCTAAACAGCCCGAAGACGTACATTTCCAGTCGTGGCGGATGACCGGGGTTGATCATTTGATTATTGGCGGCGTGAAGCAGGAGGCTGAAAACCGGTATCAGGTCTACTTCCGGATGTTTGACGTGCTCAAGGGAGAGCAGGTGCTGGGTTATAATTTTTCGGCGACCCGAGCTTCTTTAAGGTCGGTGGCGCATCGTATCAGCGATCACATCATCAAGGCCCTGACCGGTTTGCCCGGTGCATTTGATGCCCGCATTGCTTATATTACGGCGGCGCAAAACCCGGGTAAGGCAGTGCAATATCACTTGCAGTCTGCGGACACCGATGGTTTCAATTCTCAGAATTTATTAGTCTCCGACGAGCCCATTATGTCGCCGGCGTGGTCGCCTGCGGGTGATCGACTGGCCTATGTCTCGTTTGAAAATGGCGTGGCGGAAATTTTTGTTCACAATATTCACACTGCTAAACGCGAACAGATTTCTAAATTTGCCGGCATCAATGGTGCGCCGGCATGGTCGCCTGATGGCAGGCAAATGGCCATTACCCTGTCGAAAGACGGAAATCCGGACATTTATGTTCTGGATCTCAGCAGTAAGAAGCTGGCGCGCATCACCAGCCACTGGTCGATTGACACCGAGGCGGTATGGATGCCGGATGGTAAATCACTGGTCTTTACCTCGAATCGCAGTGGCAAGCCGCAGTTGTATCAGGTGGCGACCAAAGCCGGTGCCAGGCCGCAACGTCTGACCTTCGAAGGCAGGTATAATGCCAATGCCAGTGTTTCGGCGGACGGCAAAACGATCAGTTTTGTTAATGGCGACAGTAATGTATTCAGGATAGCGGTGCTGTATCTGGATACGGGTCTAGTGCAAATTGTGACTGATGGCCCGCTGGATGAATCGCCCGAGTTTTCGCCGAATGGCAGTATGATTATCTATGCCTCACAGCATAAGGGGCAACCGGTGCTGGCGGCGGTCTCCACTGACGGGCGTCACAAGCAGCGTTTGGGTTTATCCGATGGCGATGTCAGAGAACCGGCATGGTCTGCGGTGAGAAAGTAGTCAGGGTTAACATTGAAATTTTAAGAGACGATAATTAGAGGTGTATGAGATGAAAAATTATTTATTGGTTTTGTTGATGGCTGCGGCTTTAGCGGCTTGTGATGCGAATGTAAAACCTGGGGCTGACGAAGACACTTCAGCTATGGACGGTTCTGGCGGCGCACAGGCCGGAGCGATAGGTGCAGAAAGTTACGGCGAAGGGCAGGCGTTACCGGTTTCGTACGAGACTGACGCAATTCATGATGCCAACAGTGTGCTGGCGGAACGCGTGATCTATTTTGACTTTGACAGCAGTGATGTCAGCGATGAATCTGTTGAGCTGATCAAGCATCATGGTAACTACTTATCGGCTAACCCCGGTGCATCAGTCAGAGTTGAAGGCCACACTGATGAAAGAGGCACACGCGAGTACAACATAGCTTTGGCCGACCGTCGTGCACAGTCAGTGGAACGCTTGCTGATGTTTCAGGGTGCTGGAAGTGATCAAATTACTATTATCAGTTACGGTGAGGAAAAGCCTGCTCGTCTGGGTCATGATGAGACTGCGTGGAGCTTGAATCGTCGCGTAGAACTGGATTATTAAGCTGGTTCATTAAGCCTTGTTTATTCACAGGCGGCTCCATTAATTGAAATTTTTCAGGGTGATCTATGTTTAAGCGTTTTTATGTTTTATCGGTGTTGTGGATTGCGGCTTCGTTCGCGCTCCCGACGATTGCAGCGGAAAGTGATGTGATATCCATGATGAGCGTAAAGCAGCGGCTTGAACGTATGGAGCGGCTGGTCGATTCTGATATTTTCAGAACGCAGGCGCGACGTATTGATGCCTTGCAGGAAGAAATCGCACAGCTTCGCGATCAGCTAGATCAGCAGGGCTATGAACTGAACAGCATTAAACAGCGTCAGCGTAGTTTGTATGTGGATATCGATCGTCGTATTAATGCGGTGGAAACAGCGGTGCCGGCCTCGGGACTGGCTGTGCCGGTTCCTTCCACAGGTAGCCGGGTAGAAGCGCCGAAAAGCGCTGCTGCTAATCGTGTTGCAGCTGCGCCCGCTTCAGCTGCCGTCAGTGACAAAGCCCGCTCCGAGTATGAGGCGGCGTTTGATCTGCTGAAAGAGGGACGTTATAAACCGGCGATCACCGCGTTTGAGGGTTTTCTTAAAAACAACCCCGGCAGTCAGTATGCGGATAATGCCCAATACTGGCTGGCTGAGGCGAGTTATGCCAATCGTCAATATCAACAGGCCTTGAGTGAGTTTCAGCGTTTAATTACAGATTACCCGGACAGCACCAAAGCACAGGGTGCGCGATTGAAAATCGCCTATGTCTATTACGAGCTGAAAAACTGGTCCGCCGCCCGCGAAAGCCTGCAGCAGATTATTTCATTGTATCCTGATACCAATCTGGCCAAGAAGGCGAACGAGCGGCTGGAGAGAATTCAGCGCGAAGGCCATTGATTCCAGTGGCCGGTCACCCGGATCAACTCCGAATATTCGAGATATTCTATTCCCTGCAGGGTGAAACGCGTACCGTCGGTCTGCCAACGGTATTCGTGCGCCTGAGCGGTTGTCCTTTACGCTGTCACTACTGTGATACCGCCTATGCCTTTACTGGCGGCAACTGGATGGGGCTGGATGAAATCGTCGAAACTGTAGCGGGGTATAAGCCCAAATATGTCACCGTGACCGGTGGCGAGCCACTGGCACAAAAACAGTGCCATGAGCTGCTGAGCAAACTGTGTGATGCAGGTTATGAGGTTTCATTGGAAACCAGCGGCGCTATTAGCATAGCCGAGGTGGATTCAAGAATAGTGACAGTGATGGATTTGAAAACACCCGCATCGGGCGAAGTGGAAAAGAACCGTTACGAGAATATCGAATATCTTAAGGCCAGCGATCAGGTGAAATTTGTCATCTGTGATCAGCATGATTATGACTGGTCGTGTGCCATGATGCAGAAATACGAGCTGGCAGAGCGCTGCGAAGTTTTATTCTCGGCCAGTTTTCAGGCATTGGAAACGGGCCTGCTGGCGGACTGGATCCTACGCGATAACCTGCCGGTAAGAATGCAGATTCAGCTGCACAAATACCTCTGGGGTGATGTTCCGGGGCGATGAAACAGATTATGCATAAAGAGGTGAAGCTGTGACGGATAAACCAAGGGCCATTATTTTACTGTCAGGCGGGCTGGATTCGGTCACTGTGCTGGCCATCGCTAACAAGCACTATGAGTGTATAACCATCAGCTTTGATTATCGCCAGAGACATGTTTCTGAACTGGAAGCCGCTAAAGCCATTGCCCGTCATTATGGCGTTCGCCACCAGATTATCAGGCTGGACGATGCCGTGCTCGGTGGCTCAGCGCTCACTGATGCGACGATCGATGTGCCGCATCAACTAGAGGCTGGAATTCCGGTTACCTATGTGCCAGCACGAAATACGGTATTTCTGGCGCATGCACTGGCTATCGCCGAGGTTAATCAATCATCGGATATCTTTATCGGCGTAAATGCGGTGGATTACTCCGGCTACCCTGACTGCCGACCGGCCTATGTCGAGGCTTTTGAGACGATGGCTAACCTGGCCACCAGAGCCGCGACTGAAGGGCATAAATTGCGCATTCATACGCCGTTAATGGCTATGAGCAAGGCGGAAATTATTCGCACCGGTATCGAGCATGGTGTTGATTACAGTCGCACGGTTTCCTGTTACCAGGCAGATCCGGAGGGCAGAGCCTGCGGCGTTTGTGACTCCTGCCGTTATCGGAAGAAAGGCTTTGAAGAGGCGGGTCTTGCAGATGTTACCCGCTACCAGTAGTTATTTTTTAAGCTTTTCTGTTTAAGAGTTTGTCTTTCTTGCGTAGTCCATGTAATATTCGCGCCTCGGGCCGTTAGCTCAGCTGGTAGAGCACCGGACTTTTAATCCGATGGTCCCGCGTTCGAATCGCGGACGGCCCACCATCTTTATCTTTATTCCCTATTTCCTCTGGAATAAAAAAACCAAAAAAAGCCCGGTTTAAAAACCGGGCTTTTTTTTCGTCTATGGATTGTTGCTTATTTGCGTAAGCTGGGTCCATTGACCTCAAGACCATTACTCATGTAAGTATGGAAATATTCCAGGGCCTTGTATTCATCACTTTGTGCCGGAAATGGCTTGGCGCGTACCTGTTTGTTACAGCCGCCGTAACGACGGTGCAGGGTGCCCATGCCGTCGCCACCAGAGGCTGCCCATTTATTACGATAAACAGGGAAGCCGGTTGGATGTCCCAGCGCAGGGCTGAGAATGTCCGCACGGATTCTTTTGCCGGCATTATAATAATGGCAATCTGCACATGACATGTTCAATTGACCACGTTTAGCATAGAAATGTTTTTTACCACGATTGTAAGCGGCCATTGCGGCTGCATCATTGGGTATTTTCACGTCCAGCTTATTACCTCTGGACATGTACGCAAGGTAAGCGCCAACATAAGCGATTTTACCTTTTTTCCATCCGTATGGTTTTTCGCCGTTGTCGGTCAGGCACTTGTTAATGTCGCCCTCAAGTGTGACAACTTTGCCGGATGCCTGATCGAATTTCGGATAGTTCTGACGAACGCCCTTTCTGTAGTCAGGAAAGCAGTTAGCAAAACTTTTGCCATTCGCAAATTTCTTGTTGAATAAATCTTCACCCTTGGAGATGTAGATCTCATAAGGAGGAAATTCCTCGAAGTTTTCCCATTGTGCGCGAGAAGCTTCATCGACGGAATAAACCCCGTTAATGAAGTCATCTACAGGTACTTCGGGAAACATATTAGTAAAATGCGAGCGGAACTCTTTCAGGTCGCTCTCTGGTGATGCCTGCGCCACCATGGGGGTGGCGATCATCAGCAAGACAGTCAATGCAGTTAAGTTTTTTTTCATGGTTCACCTTCTTGTGTGGTTGTGCCGATTATTATTATCTGCGTCTAGTAGGTATTTCAAACTCGCCGGAATCTTTTTCACCTGTGTTATCCACCCAGCTTATTTTGATAGTGTCACCATCGTTGGCGCCACTGAATGCAAACTTCAGGTATGGATTGGTGGAAACAGAACCGTTGAGCTCGGCGTCCAGAACAGTATCACCACTATGCTCACAAGTAAGATTTTGAATGAACTTGGCGGGAATAAGGTTGCCCTTTTTATCCTTGCGCAGGCCAGTTTCCATAGGATGACTGACCAGGCACTTGATAGTGGCAACGCCTTTTTTAACGCTGGAACGTACTTGAATTGTTGAACTTGTTTTAGCCATTATTTTATATCCTCGTATCTTTGATTAACCGCCGCAGCCGCCGATGGTGACTTTGACTTGTTGTTTGGTGGTGTACAGTTTGCCATTAGCTTTAACAACAGCGATGACATCAGAAGATTTACCCATCTTAATGTTAGTGGTAATAGCACCTTCTGTTCTGGGGCTAAGGTCGAATGAGGCTGTTAAAGGCTGTGCATTTTCCGCTACCAGAATACTGATCGATTCTGTCTTGGGCAGGCTGCTCTTAACAGTAACAGTGACAGAAGCACCATTTTCTGCAACATCAGGTGCCGATAACTTGATTTTGTCACTTTCTGTTGTGCTGGTGCTGCCGAAAGCGCCGGTTAAAGCGGCATCAACGGATTTGGCTTCAAAGGCGGAAGCGTTCCAGGCAGCCAAAACGGCTTTAGGCGTGAGCAGGCCTGCGCTGATAGCCATGCCTGTTGCGCTGGCGGCCAGCGTACTTTTAAGGAGAATTCTACGGTGATGATTCATTGTTTTACCTCAAGATACTTTATAGTGTGTAGATGAATTTAGTGACCAGTTCCAGTTCTTTGGCGGAAAGTACTTCATGGGCACCAAAGGGAATCATAATCGTATTGGGATTATTTATGCGAGCATCATAAATCTGAGCCCTCAACTTTTCGTAATCTGGAAATCTTGATTTCATGGCGATCAGGGGTGGCCCAATATTACCGGGGAGATCACCGCCTTCTATAGCATGACAAGCCAGGCAATTACCTTTTTTTCTGTCAAATGACAGTTTCTTTCCTTTAGCAATATCTGCATCATCTGCAGCATTAGCAGAAAGCGGCATTGCCATACCAAGGCAGGCGGCTAACGTGGCTACCGAAACGGTAGTGGATATTTTATGCATATAACCTTGCATTTGCGATTCCTCTTTAAGGTTTGTTAGGACTTCCTGTCCATCAAAATTGTTCAATCCAGTTCTGGTTGTCGAAACTAGATATGTTGGAATGATTATCCCTGTTTAAAAAACATTTATAGCATACTACGTGAAATGCATATAGCAATAGCTTACCGCTTTTAAATAACTTTTTTATATACGGAATAATTTTAGGGTAGATTAGTCGTTGAAACGGGTAAATAAGCGCGCTCTAATTTAGTAAGTAAGGGTACTCTAATAAAGCAAATAAGGGTGCTATATATATAAAGTAAATAAGAGTTCTCTAATAAAGCTATTGTTTTTGATGAACCATTTTATTCACCGCCTCTTTCCTGCTTTGCAGCCTCTGCTGTGCAGAAATGCTCAGGGACGGTTGCTGTAAAGCCATATCATATTGCTGTAGTGCCAGCTCATAGTAGCCCTCTTTTTCATACTGATTGCCGGTTGATTCCAGCGCAGCACTTATTTGTCCGTTTTTGAAATAGGCCTGGGCCAGTTCCTTATAGAGGAGTGTCTCATCGTTAGTCTGTAACTGGTGCTTTAAAAGTGAAATGCTTTTTTGTGGTTGATCAGTGGCTGTTAATGTATGGGCATATATTAGAGTCACTGGCAGGTAACCGGGAAACAATTCTGCAAGCTCAGCGAGTAAAGAGAGGGATTTTTTGCTTTGTCCATCTGCTTGATAGGTCTCTGCCAGGGCAAGTTTTATCCAGGGGTGGTTATTTTTTGTCGCTAAAACCTCCAGTTTTTTGATGGCCTTATCAAATGCGTTCGCCTGGGCCAGCTCCAGAGAGTGCAGATAGACGCTGATATCATCATCGTACGCCTCGAGGTTAACGTCGCTGGCTAGTGAATGGGTCTTGCTAAGCGCTATAAGTCGAGCCCGGGCAAACTGGAAGTCCTGGCTGTCTTCAGGAAGATTGGCCTGGGTCTTTTTTAAGCGATCTTTGGCTTCACTCACCCGGTTAGTGTTGAGCGGGTGTGTTCTAAGGTATTCAATGCCGCCGGCACCGCCCTTAGATAGCAGGGTGGAGAAGAAGTCCACCATGCCCTGGGGGTTGATACCGGTATCGGCGAGAATGCCGATGCCAATTCGATCGGCCTCGTATTCATTGTTGCGGGTAAAGTTGATGGATTTCTGCTGAGCGCCGGCAAGCCCGGAGTAAAGAATCGCCTGGCTTACATCCGAGCCCTGTGAGCCGAGAAGAATGGCGGCGAGCACAGTGGCAAAAGTGGCGATAGTGGAGTTTCCGGACTCATCAATCGCGCGCGCCAGATGCCGCTGTGATATATGCGCGATTTCGTGAGCCATCACGCTGGCCAGTTGGCTCTCATTTTGAGACGCCAGAAACAGGCCACTGTTAATGCCGATATAGGCGTCGGGCCCGGCGAAGGCGTTGATAGCCGGCGAGTCAATAAGAAAAAACTTAAAATCCTTGCCGGCGGCATCAGAGTGGCTGGAAAGATTTTGTCCCAGGTTTTTTAGGTAGTAATTAAGCTGCGAGTCGCTGACAAATGACAGGTTGTTTTTTATTGCCCGATAGAATACCAGTCCCAGTTTTTTTTCTTCTGCGGTGCTAAATGCTTTTAAAGAGGGGTCGCCCAATTCGGGGAGTTCTGCGCGAGCAATACCATTACTCATAAGAAGTGCGATGCTTAGCAGCAGGCTATAGATGAATCTGGAGTAGCATAAAGATAATAAATAAATCATTCTAACTGTGACTCTATAGTTTAAAAAAAATTCCCAAAGACCATGAAAATACTTAGCAATTTAATTACTAGTGTTGTATATTAAGCGCCAGTTTAGGTATTTTTGTCGAAATGTGTCGAAAATTCTTACTTAATGAATTTATCCTGTAAATTTATTTTTGTTAGTTTACAACGAGTAATTGATGCGTAATGCTTGAGCATTACGATTTTTTGTTTTCCTAAAGGGGTAGAAAGATGAGTGTCAAAAATAAGATTAAACTAGTCTCAGCAGTAGCGGTATCCAGTTTATTTACAGTATCCGTTGCCCAGGCAACAAACGGTTACTTTTCACATGGCTTTAGTACCAAAGAGAAGGGTCTGGCCGGTGCCGGTGTAGCCTACTCGCAGGATGCGATGGCCGCGGCCACCAATCCGGCCGGTATGGCCTTTGTCGGTGAGCGTATGGATATCGGCGTTGCCTTGTTCAGCCCTTCTGATCGGAGTTACACAGTAACGGGAACTCCAAATGCCAGAATGAATATAAACGCAGCGATTGGTGAGCCCGTATTCAGTGATAATGACTTCTTTCTGATCCCTCAGGTCGCCTATAACTGGCAGCTGGACAGCGACAGTGCTGTCGGCATTTCTGTCTATGGTAACGGTGGCATGAACACCGAATATCCCGCTTCGGCAACGCCGGGCGGCGCGGGTACTTTCGGAAATCCGATAATGCCATTTAATGCCGGTAACGCAGGCGTTAATCTGGAGCAGCTATTCATCAATGTCAGCCTCGCCAAAAAGAGCAGTGCTAATCATGCCGTCGGTGCCAGCCTTATTGTCGCAGGGCAGCGTTTTGCGGCACAGGGTATAGATGGTTTTGCCGGTTTTTCGACTGATGGTGCCAATATGTCAGGTAACCGGCACTCCACGTCCATGGGTGCGGGCTTTAAGGTAGGCTATCAGGGCGCGATCACCAATGACCTGCATGTAGGGGTAAGTTATCAGTCTAGAATCTCCATGGGCGAGTTTGATGAATACAGGGGTCTGTTTGCTGAGGGTGGTAATTTAGATATACCCTCTACTGCTACTGTAGGGCTCGCATATGATGTTGGCGCTTCCAGCAAGTTGGTTTTCGATGTGCAGCGTATTAATTATTCTGAAGTCGATTCAATTGCTAATCCAATAGAAAACTTCTTTGGCTGTCCGGCGTTGGGTGGTGGGACTAATATCCATCCTAGTTGTTTAGGTGGTGCCAATGGTCCCGGCTTTGGCTGGGAAGACATGACTATCGTCAAGCTGGGTTATGAGCTGGAGGCCGGCGGTAACATCTATCGCTTTGGTTACAGTACTACCGACCAGCCTATTCCTGAATCACAGACGTTCTTAAATATTCTTGCCCCCGGAGTTATGGAAGAGCATTACACTTTCGGTATGACCATGCCCGTCGGTAAGAATCAGGAATTCAACTTTGCCGCAATGATTTCGCCGAGCGTATCGGTTAAAGGCGCAAACCCCTTTGACGGCGGTCAAACACAGATTGAATTAGAGATGGAGCAGAAAGAAATTCAAGTAGGCTGGGCCTGGAAATATTAAAGTCCAAGAAGTTTAAATAATTAGAATATAATTATATGATTATAAATGGCCTTCGAGAGAAGGCCTTTTTTTTAGAACAATTAAGACCGGGGCTTGCATTATGCGGCGTAATTGAATTACATTAATTGACCTTTAAGTATGAAGCGGCAGTCGTTTTTTTTGCGGGCAGATAGTAAAGCCGAAGTAAATAAAAAATTAAATTGGAGAGGAAGATAAGATGAAATCAGTTCAATCGAAATGGTCAGTGGGCATTATTGCCGTTGTGTTGAGTGTGGCATCAATTGCAGCTCAGGCTGCGGACAAGATGTTGCCCTTTGTTTTAGGTTCAAGCAGTGGCGGTGAAGTGGCCGATAAAATCGGTGACGTGAAGAAAGCGCTTCAGGATAGCGGTTTTGAAATTGCCGGTGAATATTCACCTTATAATAATGCACACATTATTGCGGTAACCAATGCGACCTTGAAAAAAGCGGCGGCGAGTCATGAGCGTGCGGGTTATGTCGCTGCGCAACGTGTCTCTATTACTAAAGTCGGTGATGAGGTGCAGGTTGCTTATACTAATCCTGAATATATGGCAGCCGCTTATCACGTTGATGCCGATGTCTCCAGTGTCAGCGCGGCTTTAAAATCAGCTTTGGGTTCGGTGAAAGCATACGGTCCTGAAGAGGGCCTGACTGCAAAAGAGCTGAGGAAGTACCACTATACTTTTGGCATGGAATATTTCGATGAGCCTTATGACCTGGCTTCCTACAGCGATCATGATGCAGCTGTAACCGCAGTTGAGAAAAGTCTGGCAGCTCATGCCGGTGGTACCACCAAGGTTTATCGTATAGATATCCCGGGTACCAAACAGACACTATTTGGTGTTGGCATGAGTGCAGGGGAAAAGGGTAATAAATATATGGACGATAAATTTATTATGAACGAGATAGATTTCAAGGAGACTCGCTCAACGGCTCATTTGCCTTATGAGATGCTGGTTACGAATGGCGATGTAGAGGCTCTGCATGCGCGTTTCCGTATTGCGATGAATTTCCCTGATCTGAGCATGATGGGTTCTAACAGCTTTATGAATATCATGCCTTCGCCAAATGCCATCAGAGACGCTCTGATCAGGGCTGCGGGTGGAGAAGTGTCATATGATTTCTAAATTTTAGACATCGAGGCATCATCAAGGAGCCCCGGTAATGGTAATGCCGGGGCTTTTTTTCAGGTGGGTTTTAAAAACTAAGCCGGATATTTCATAATTAGTGAAAGTTCGTGCCGTAAGCCTGGCTTCGCAGAGAATTTTGTAGAATTACAATTCAGGCGGTAGCAAACATAAATTATTGAAACATTCGGGTAAATAAGTAACGAGTAATAAAGTTCGTGAAATTTATTGCGTAACAGTTTAGAATCGGTAATTCGCGCCCTCAGAAGTAGGGTTTAAAAGTATATGATTTAAAAAGGTTTTTAGGGGTTTATTTTGGAATTAACTGGCGCAGAAATGATTGTTGAGTGCCTCAAGGCCGAAGATGTTGAATATGTCTTCGGATATCCTGGCGGCGCAGTACTGCATATTTATGATGCTTTTTACAAACAGAATGATGTTAAGCATATTCTTGTCCGCCATGAACAGGGTGCAACGCATGCGGCTGATGGCTATGCCCGCTCTACTGGTAAGCCCGGCGTCGTACTGGTGACTTCCGGTCCCGGTGCCACTAATGCGGTCACCGGTATCGCTACCGCCTATATGGACTCCATTCCCATGATTGTGATTACCGGGCAGGTTCCTAAGGCCTTGATTGGTAACGATGCTTTTCAGGAAGTGGATTCTGTCGGCATTACCCGTCCCGTGGTCAAGCACAATTTTCTGATTGAAGACGTGAAGGATGTTGCCCGGATTTTCAAGCAGGCTTTTTATGTGGCGACCACAGGCCGGCCCGGTCCTGTGGTCATCGATATTCCCAAAGATGTGACCTCAGCGAAGACCGAGTTCAGCTATCCGAGCGAAATCAGCATGCGCTCATATAACCCGACAGTTAAAGGTCATCCCGGACAGATTAAACGCGCAGTTGATATCATGCTCTCCGCCGAACGTCCCATGATCTACAGCGGGGGCGGCGTGGTGCTGGGCAATGGTTCTGAACAGTTGCGTCAGTTCACTCGAAAACTGGGGTATCCGATCACCCAGACCCTGATGGGGCTGGGTGCCTATCCGGCCACCGACAAGCAATCGCTGGGTATGCTGGGGATGCATGGCACCTACGAAGCGAATATGGGCATGCACAATTGTGACGTGCTGATCGCCATCGGCGCCCGCTTTGATGACCGCGTGACCGGCAATCTGGAGAAATTCTGCCCCTATGCCAAAATCATTCACGTCGATGTCGACCCCGCCTCCATCTCAAAAAATGTGAAGGTGGACGTGCCGATTGTGGGTGAGGTGGTCCAGGTTCTGAATGAATTCAATCAGGCCCTCGAACAGACCGAGCGCACGCCCAATGCCTCTGCACTGGAGAAATGGTGGCAGCAGATTAATGAATGGCGCTCGCAGGATTGCCTGAAGTATGACCGCGAGAGCGAAATCATCAAGCCGCAGTTCGTGCTCGAAAAGCTGTATGAAGTCACCAAAGGTGAAGCCTTCGTGACCTCCGATGTGGGTCAGCATCAGATGTTCGCCGCGCAGTATTACGGTTTTGACGAACCGCGCCGCTGGATTAATTCCGGCGGTCTGGGCACGATGGGCTTCGGCCTGCCTGCGGCCATCGGCGCGCAGCTGGCGCATCCCGATGATCTGGTGGCCTGTGTCACCGGTGAGGCCAGTATCCAGATGTGTATTCAGGAGCTGGCCACCTGTCGTCAGTATGGCTTGCCTCTGAAAATCATCAATCTTAATAATGGCTGTATGGGCATGGTGCGCCAGTGGCAGGAGTTCTTCTACGAGAAGCGCTATGCCATGTCATATTTTGAATCTCTGCCGGATTTCAAGAAGGTGGCGGAAAGTTATGGTCATATCGGCATTAAGGTTGAGAAACCTGCCGACGTGGTACCCGCGCTTGAGGAAGCTATCGCCCAGAAAGACCGTCTGGTCTTTCTGGATTTCATTACCGATCAGGAAGAGAATGTCTACCCGATGATTCCTTCCGGTGCCGGGCTGAACGAAATGATACTGGTGTAAAGCATGCGACATATTATCTCAATACTACTGGAAAACGAGTCCGGCGCCCTGTCGAGAGTGGCAGGGCTGTTTTCGGCACGCGCCTACAACATTGAATCGCTGTCTGTGGCCCCGACCCACGATCCGACCCTGTCCCGGATGACACTGGTCACCTCGGGCACGGAAGAGGTGATCGAGCAGATCAGCAAGCAGCTTAATAAACTGATTGATGTGGTTAAGCTGCAGGATCTCACCGAAGACGCGCATATCGAACGTGAACTGATGCTGATTAAGGTTGAGGCTGTTCGTGAAGCGCGTGATGAAGTGAAACGACTGGTGGAAATATTTCGGGGTCGAATCATCGATGTCACTGAAACCACCTACACCATCGAGATAACCGGCAATGGTGAGAAACTGGATGCCTTCATGGACGCTTTATCGAGCATCACCATCCACGAAGTGGTGCGCTCGGGCTTGCTGGGTATCAGCCGGGGCACGCGGGTGCTGAGTTAAAACAGGCGATTAAATTTCGACTATCAAACAATTTTTAAGAAAATAAACTGGACTACATTACATGAATATTTATTACGACAAAGACTGTGACCTTTCTATCATCCAGGGCAAAAAAGTAAGCATTATTGGTTATGGTTCACAGGGTCACGCCCACGCCAATAATCTCAAGGACTCCGGTGTGGATGTTACCGTCGGCTTGCGTGAAGGTTCAACATCGGCGGCCAAAGCTGAACAGGCCGGCCTTACTGTTAAATCGATAGAAGAGGCAGTTGCTTCAGCTGATGTCGTTATGGTTCTGGCTCCTGATGAGCATCAGGCTGCACTTTATACTGAACAGATCGAACCCAATATCAAGCAGGGCGCAGCACTGGCTTTTGCCCACGGCTTCAACATTCATTTTAAAGCGATCGAGCCACGTGCCGATCTCGATGTCATTATGATTGCCCCCAAGGCACCGGGTCACACGGTGCGTACTGAATTTGTTAACGGCGGTGGCATTCCCGATCTGATCGCAATCTCGCAGGATTCAACCGGTGACGCCAAAGGCATCGCCTTGTCCTACGCTTCGGGCATTGGCGGCGGCCGTACCGCTATTATTGAAACCACCTTCCGTGAAGAGACCGAGACCGATCTATTCGGTGAGCAGGCTGTTTTATGTGGCGGTACCACTGCACTGGTTCAGGCCGGTTTTGAAACCCTGGTGGAAGCGGGTTATGCACCGGAAATGGCTTACTTCGAATGCCTGCATGAGCTGAAGTTGATCGTTGACCTGATGTATCAGGGCGGCATCGCCGATATGCGTTATTCGATTTCCAACACCGCGGAATACGGTGACGTCACCCGGGGCCCGCGTATCGTTAATGACAACACTAAGGCTGAAATGAAGAAAATTCTGGAAGAAATTCAAAGCGGAAAATTTGCCGAAGAGTTTCTTGCTGAAATGCATGCCGGCGGTAAAAATCTCGAGGCACTGCGTGAAAAAACCCGGCAGCATCCGATTGAAGTTACCGGTGCTAAATTGCGCAGCATGATGCCGTGGATCAAGGCGAACAAGATCGTCGATAAATCAAAAAACTAAAACCGGTTTGAAAAGGGCTGCGTTGCAGCCCTTTTTTGTTTGTGGCAAAGATTTTTGTATAGGCTAACCTTAAACTATGAATGATCAAGCAGAGCAATCATCAGAAGAGACCCTGGAAGTGAGCCGGCGACGGGGTGTTTACCTGCTGCCGAACCTGTTGACCACCGCCGCCTTATTTGCCGGTTTTTATGCCATTGTATCGGCAATGAACGGCAAGTTTGAACACGCCTGTGTGGCGATTTTTATTGCCATGATTCTGGATGGTCTGGATGGGCGCGTGGCCCGCATGACCAATACCCAAAGTGACTTTGGCGCCGAGTATGACAGCCTCTCCGACATGGTCTCTTTTGGGGTTGCACCCGCTCTGGTTATGTATATATGGTCCTTGTCGTCGCTGGTCGATTATGGCTGGCAATGGGGCAAGCTCGGCTGGTTAGCCGCTTTCATTTATGTGGCGGCGGCTGCACTCAGGCTGGCCCGGTTCAATACCAAAATCAGCGGTGCCGATAAACGCTATTTTCAGGGGCTGCCCAGCCCGGCAGCGGCGGGGGTCATCGTCGGTATGGTCTGGGCTTTTTTTGCTCAGGATGTCAGAGGTCAGGATATGGCTGAAGCAGCACTGCTGTTGACTATAGTCACCGGTCTGCTGATGGTGAGCAATATCTCCTATTACAGCTTCAAAGACATCGACTTCAAAAACAGGGTGCCTTTTATCGCTATTTTCGTGGTTGTGCTGGTATTTGTACTGGCCTCCATCGATCCGCCTAAAATCCTTTTCGGCGGCTTTATGATTTATCTGCTCTCCGGACCGGTGGTTAGTATCATGCGCCGGATTCGAAAACGTTGGCAGCGCAAAAGTTAATTATTCGCCTGAAATGCTTGTGCAATATTAAATCAATCGTTATAGTTAAGCTCATATGAAGACTTCAAAACAACAGATAACTTTTTCTGCCAACAGCGAACTTGCCGCAAGTTCGCCGTGTTTTGTTGTGCATGACCTGCCATTAGCACTACTCCTACTGCCGTAAGGCAGATCAAGAAAGTCTGGCGAGACGAAACGTGCATCAGTTATTTCTTCTATCTTTTAGATAAAACCTTTCAAGGTGTTTTTTTGCCGGAGTAGACCATGAGCAAAAATAGTCAAAACAAGTTAATTATTTTCGACACCACATTGCGTGACGGTGAGCAGAGCCCCGGCGCTTCCATGACCCGTGACGAGAAAGTGCGTATCGCCAGAGCACTGGAAAAAATGCGTGTGGATGTCATTGAAGCCGGTTTTCCGATTGCCAGTCAGGGCGATTTCGAATCGGTGCAGGCCGTCGCACGCGCCATTAAAAACAGCACGGTTTGCGGTCTGGCGCGTGCGCTGGAAAAAGACATCGCCCGCGCCGGAGAAGCCCTCAAGCCTGCCGAGTCATCGCGCATCCATACCTTTATCGCGACCTCGCCGATACACATGGAAATGAAACTGCGCATGCAGCCGGACGAGGTGCTGGAGCAGGCAGTGCGAGCCGTTAAACAGGCGCGGGGGCTGACCGACAATGTCGAGTTTTCACCTGAAGATGCCGGACGTTCCGAGCTGGATTTTCTCTGCCGTATCATTGAGGCGGTGATCGACGCGGGCGCGACCACCATCAATATTCCCGATACCGTGGGCTACAACGTGCCCCACCAGTTTGGTGAGTTAATGAAAAATTTACTGGAGCGCATTCCCAATTCAGACAAGGCCGTGTTTTCAGTGCATTGTCATAATGACCTGGGGCTGGCCGTGGGCAATTCCCTGGCTGCCGTGCTCAATGGTGCGCGTCAGGTTGAATGCACCATCAATGGTCTGGGCGAACGCGCCGGTAATGCCGCGCTGGAAGAGGTGGTGATGGCGGTGCGTACCCGGCAGGATATTTTCACCTGCGACACCACTCTGGACACCACGCAGATCATGCCCTGTTCCCGCCTGGTCTCGAGCATCACCGGTTTTTCGGTGCAGCCGAACAAGGCCATCGTTGGCGCCAATGCTTTTGCGCATGAATCGGGCATCCATCAGGATGGGATTTTGAAGAGTCGGGAGACTTACGAAATCATGCGTGCTCAGGATGTAGGCTGGGCCGCCAACCGTATGGTGCTGGGCAAGCACTCCGGGCGCAATGCGTTCAAAAGTCGCATGAAAGAACTGAATATCGAGTTTTCCTCCGAGCAGGAGCTGAATGAGACCTTCTCCCGCTTCAAGGATCTCGCCGATAAAAAACACGATATCTTCGACGAGGACTTGCAGGCGCTGGTGGCCGAGACCACCTGGTCAGCGGAGAACGAACGCTTCAAGTTAGTCAGTCTGAAAGTGTGTTCAGAAACCGGTGAAACCCCCTATGCCTCATTGATATTGAATGTGGGCGATAAAGAGGTGGCGGCTAACTCTGATGGCAGTGGTCCGGTGGATGCAGTTTTCCGCGCCATCGAGTCGGTTATTAACAGCGAATCCGAGTTGCAGCTGTATTCGGTCAATGCCATTACCAGCGGCACCGATGCCCAGGGTGAAGTTACGGTCAGGCTGGAAAAGGGCGGGCGTATCGTAAGCGGCCAGGGCGCGGATACCGATATCGTTATCGCTTCGGCCAAGGCGTATATCTACGCGCTGAACAAGCTGTCGCGCGCCGACGAAAGGGAGCATCCCCAGCTGGGTGATGTATAAATTTGACCGCACCTGAGCAACAAGCTGACGGTTGTATGCTGCCTGAAGAGCTCAGGCGCTATTATCTGGATACCATGGGCATACAGGTCTGGGAGGCGTTGCAACCCGAAGCTGCACCGGTGGTGGCTGAAAAAGCGGTAGATGACGTGCCCATGGTCGAGCCGGGCGCAACCGAGTCAACAGTGCCCGATAATCTGACTCTGGCAATACAGCCGCCCGATCTCTCGAGCTGTAACTGGCCTGAGCTCGAAGCGCTGGTTCAGCATTGCGACCAGTGTGGCTTACAGGCAACGCGCAGCCAGACCGTATTCGGTGCCGGTAAGCAGACCGCCAGTCTGCTGGTGATCAGTGAAGCGCCGACTCTGGAAGAGGATGCTCAGGGCGAGCCTTTTGTCGGCGCCGCCGGGCAGCTGCTCAGCGCGATGTTGCAGGCGATAGGCTTGCAGAGAGAGGATGTCTATATCACCAATATTATCAAATGCTGTACGCCGGACGAGCGTGATCCCTTGCCGGCTGAAATAGAGCATTGCCGGCATTACCTGCATCGTCAAATCGAACTGCTACAACCCAAAGTTATATTTTCAATGGGTCGGGTGGCGGCACAGGCACTGCTCAATTCAAACGAAAAAATCAGCACACTGCGCGGCAGCCAGCACCGCTATTCAGGCCGGCCGCTGATCGCCAGTTATCACCCCGTTTATTTACTGCACAAGCCCAGCGAGAAGCGCAAAGCCTGGCAGGATCTGTTGCAGGTGAAGAGGTTGCTGGACGGATGACTGTAGACTCACAAAAGACAACGGTGGCTACAGACGCGACCATCCAGTCAAATAATAAACTCAGCTTCAGAACCATGACCAAAGCCGATCTCGAACAGGTCATGGCCATCGAAGCGCAGGCCCATTCTCACCCCTGGACCCGGGGAATATTTCAGGACTGCCTGCGGCTGAATCGCTGCTGGCTTGCCCTGCAGGAAGAGACCATTGCCGGTCATGGCATTCTCATGATGGCCCCGGGTGAATCGCACGTGCTCAATCTCTGCGTCAAACCGTCGATGCAGCGTATGGGGGTAGGGCGAGGGCTGCTACGCCTGATGATGCAGAAGTCCGAACAGTCCGGCGTGGATATGATTCTTCTGGAAGTGCGCCGCTCCAATAAGTCAGCTATTGAGCTCTACCAGTCTGAAGGTTTTCACGAACTGGGCGTGAGAAAAGCTTATTACCCCGCCCACGACGGGCGCGAAGACGCCATCATTTTTGCCAAATATCTGGGCTGACTGTTTCACTAAGGCACGCCTCAGTGTGTAACGCATCGGCAAAGTAACGAGCCCTGTCGCTAAAAATTGACTGAGTCAGTTAGCATGTTGGTGAACGAAAAGGTATTTTACTGCGTGTTGGCTCCTGTATAATCTGCGCCCATGACATATCTGGAAGAAGTAAAACGTCGGCGAACCTTCGCCATTATCTCGCACCCCGATGCGGGTAAAACCACGCTTACAGAAAAGCTGCTGCTATTCGGTGGCGCCATCCAGCTGGCGGGTACCGTCAAGGGTCGCAAAGCCGCCACTCATGCCACCTCCGACTGGATGGCGCTGGAAAAACAGCGCGGCATTTCGGTCTCATCGTCGGTGATGCAGTTCACTTATGAAAAGTGCATTATCAACTTGCTGGATACCCCCGGCCATGCCGATTTCTCGGAAGACACCTATCGAACGCTGACCGCTGTCGACTCTGCGCTGATGGTGATTGATGCCGCCAAGGGCGTGGAAGAGCGCACCATCAAACTCATGGAAGTCTGTCGTCTGCGCACCACGCCGATCATCACCTTCGTCAATAAAATGGACCGCGAAGCACGCGACCCGATTGATATTCTGGATGAAATTGAGGATATCCTGAATATTCAGTGCGCCCCCATCACCTGGCCCATTGGCATGGGCAAGCAGTTCAAAGGCGTATTCAATCTGATTGAAAACCGGGTGCATCTGTACAGTGCCACCCACGGTGGCAAGATCCAGTACGGCGATGTCATTGAGGGTCTTGATAATCCCCGGCTTGACGAAATCCTGGGCCAGTCGGCAGAAGAGCTGCGTGAAGAGATCGAGCTGGTGAAGGGCGCAAGTCACGAATTTGATATTGATGCCTATAAACGCGGTGAAATGACACCGGTATTTTTTGGCTCGGGCATCAATAACTTCGGCGTCAAAGAACTGCTCGATGCGCTGGAAACCTATGCTCCTGCACCCAAATCGCGCATGACACAAAGTCGTGAAGTTAAACCCGAGGAAGAAAAATTCACCGGTTTTGTTTTTAAAATTCAGGCAAACATGGACCCCGGTCATCGCGACCGCATCGCTTTTGTGCGCATCTGTTCCGGCACCTATACCAAGGGGATGAAGGTCAGGCATGTGCGCATCGGTAAAGATATCAGGCTGAACGACGCGCTGACATTCATGGCTTCAGACCGTGAGCATGTAGAAGAAGCCTTTACCGGTGATATTATCGGCCTGCATAATCACGGCACCATGCGCATCGGTGACACCTTCACCCAGGGCGAAGAACTAGCCTTTACCGGCATCCCGAATTTCGCCCCGGAACTATTCCGCCGCGCACAACTGCGTGACCCGCTGAAAATGAAAGCCCTGCAAAAAGGCCTGATTCAGTTATGTGAAGAAGGTGCCACTCAGTTATACCGGCCCATCACCAACAATGATCTTATTCTCGGCGCCGTCGGTGCCTTGCAGTTCGAAGTTGTTCAGCATCGTCTGTTACACGAGTACAGTGTCGATTGTAATTTTGAACATGTAAATGTCACCACCGCCCGTTGGATTGAATGTGATGATGAGAAAGAGCTTAATAAATTCAAAGATCGTCACAGCAGCAATCTCGCGCTGGACCACGCCGGCGATCTGGCCTATATCGCACCTTCACGCGTTAACCTGAGCATGACCATGGAAAAATGGCCGAAGATCAAGTTTTTGGCAACACGGGAACATGGGAAATTCAGTTAGTTTTTTCTGCTTCCATGATTTAGGGGGGGCTCTGATTTATCTGTCATTTCGAACCCAGCGAAAAATTCTGCATTTGAGATGTGCTCGTGCTCATGCTCCTGTGCGGGAATGTATATGGCGCATACATCGGCGCAATTATTAACCTTCGCAATAAGTCATAACAATATGGGTAGTGGGTATTATGCGGTAAATCTATGTGCCTACCCTTCGGACTCGCTATGCTTATGCAAATTGCATCCCGTCAAATTTCTCCCGACCCACGGGCGCGTTACTCTCTTATATTCTGCATTTCCCTGTACTCGATGGGTCGTGTAAAGAGCTGTACGAATCAAGGGCATAGGTTACATGCCATATATAGGATCGAGTCTAACTATTTTCCCCCCTCCCGGTTACACTAATGAGTTGAATCTGTGCTATAAAACATGCATGATTTTTTCAAATAAAACCCGCCCTGGTAAAAAGCTGCATGGCAGCCATTTTGGCTTCGCTAACAAAACCATTGGAACAAGGCTAGGACTGCTCGTTGGATTTATGGCGAGTCTGCTGATTGTTGTTGGATTGCTTGGTCTTTATGCATTAACTGAGGCTGAATCAGAGCTGGAGTCTCTGTACGCTAAACGCATGCTTCCACTTGAACTTGCCACAGCACTTCAGAAAAACGCGCTCGATCATCGCACTTTAATACTGGAAGCATTAATGGAGCAGGATAGATCAAAGGATTATATAGAGAAGATAGAAGTCGGCATGAGCGCGACGCTAAAAAACATTGAAATGATGTCCAGCACGGTGAATAGCGACAAAGAAAGGGAGTTGCTTGCGGCATATAGTTCTGCGCGTGTTATCAATGGTCAAGATGCTGTTCTACCAATTCTGAGCGCAATACGATCAGAAGACTGGGAATTAGGGCGCATGATTGAAGAAATATCGGGGCATGCATACTTGCCGGTTGTAGAAACCATTGGTGAAATTGTAGATTTTTATATGGTGGAGGCTCAGAAAGATATTAATGCCACTATCGCTCGCAATCAACTCTACCGCTATATGGTCATAGGTGGCATTCTTAGTGGGTTGTTATTGGGTATTATTAGTTCGTTTTTAATTATTCTCGGCATTACCCGCCCATTGAAAGCCGCGGTGTCGTTGGCAGAAAGCGTATCAATTGGCGACTTAACTCATAACATTGAAGTCACTTCAAATGATGAGGTTGGTAAGTTTATGAATGCCACTTCAAAAATGAATGTTAAATTACGAGAAATTGTATTTGATGTGGTCAAGAGTGTTGTCAGCATCGAAAGCAATTCTAAACACATAACTGAGGGCAATGTTAATCTATCAGAGCGCACAGAAGAACAGGCCTCATCCCTTGAAGAAACGTCTTCAGCTATGGAGGAGATGACCAGTATCGTAAGTCAAAATGCAACACTAGCAGGACAAGCGAATGAACTTGCCGGCGTAGTGCGCAATAATGCCAGCAGCGGCGGACAGGTGGTGGATCGGGCAGCTTCTGCTATGAATGCCATTAATGATTCGAGCAGTAAGATCGCTGATATTATTTCTACTATTAACTCCATCTCCTTTCAGACCAATTTACTGGCACTAAATGCTGCAGTTGAGGCGGCTCGTGCCGGTGAGGAAGGCAGAGGTTTTGCTGTTGTTGCGAGTGAAGTAAGAAGCCTGGCGCAACGAAGTGCTGATGCCGCGAAAGAAATAAAAAATTTGATTGAAGACAGTGCTGAGAAAGTGAAGGCAGGCACTACTCTGGTAAACGAGTCGGGCACGACCCTGTTGAGTATCATTGAAGGCATCAATAAAGTGGCTGATATTATTAATGAAATCGACTCAGCCAGTCAGGAACAATCATCCGGTATTAGCCAGGTCAATATTGCTATTGCCAGAATGGGCGATATGACCCAGCAAAATGCAGCCATGTTAGAGGAATCTGTAGCAGCCACTCGTTCACTGCATGAGGAAACTGAAGGGCTGACACGGCTGATGAGCTTTTTTAAGCTTAAATAGTACTACGAGCATTGCTCACGAAGTGGCGAAACAATAGACAAGCTAAAGGATGCAATCTCTTTTTAGTAATAAAGAATTTAGCCATTAAAAACACCGATCACTTCCTCAGAACTCCCCCTTTAATTTTGTAATTTTTGTTATAACGCAAACTGCTATTCTTGCTACAAATTTATGCCTGAATGAGACTTCATGATGAGGTTCGCTCAATGGCATTTGAAGGAGTGGGTGAGTGAAGGTCATATCTGTTTTTGTTGTTTTATTCCTGACGATCGCGATCAGCTTGCCGTATGGCATGTTTGCTAGAATGGGTTTTGAGGGGGATTATTTGATGGCTGCACTGGCCGCAATGGTGCTGGCGCTGCTGGTGCGAAATCGTCAGATTTATTTGATTGTGCTGGTTGTGCTGTGCACGCTGGCGGCGAATCTGCCTGAAACGATAGTCGCTGACTGGTATGTTGATCCAGATTATTTTCTTGGTATACTTCTGGCTCTGGTGATTTTGCCAATTGGTACACAGTCATCAGGAAGACATTAGCGCACTCTGTTTAGTGTATGACTTCACCTGTGCAGGCTTCTTCTCTGGTTCTGATTGCCCTGCTGTTCAGTTTTTTACCTCAAATGCTATAAATTCAATTACGCCATCTACTCCTCTTGAGCTTATAGGTTTTACAGGTATGAATAATAATAATGAAATTATTATTGAAAGTGCTGCTTTCGATGTCTCGTCGGATAATTATGAAAGCTTTGACCAGGCGTTTGACCCTTCAAAACTGGGTGAGAAACTGGTGCAGGAAAATGCCCGCAAAGGTACCGTTAGAGAGTATCAGCTCTATGCATCCAGGCATTTACTGCTGAATTTTACCGGGAAGAAGAAGGCCGCTGGGAAAAAGTTTCGTGTCAATCTCGCCTATGTCTCTGCTGAGCCTGCACACATTAAAGTCATCCAATGGAACTGGCTGTATGGGGTTCTGGTGTCAGCGGCCTTACTGGGGCTGTTTATATTTCTAGGTATCGAAGAGGTGTTCAATCTGGAGTATTGCCTTATTGGCGCAGCCATCACCTCAACCACTTCGGCAATCTCTACATTAATATTTATTTATCTAATGCGCGATGAATATATTTTCAGAAGCCGGTTTGGCAATATCGAGCTGTTTTTAATGGATAACGGGAAGCCAAATCAGAAGGAATTTGATGAATTTTTCACCAGGCTGCGAGACGCTATTAAACATGTGCAGTTGAAGCAGTCGGTAGCGGATGGGCTGGTGGAAGAGCTGAAAATGTGCCGTCGGCTCAAAGACGAAGGCATTATTGATGAGGCCCGCTATACGCTTGCCAGAACCGCTATTTTCAAACACAAGCAGTATCAGGCCTAGTTCGATAATTTAAAGGCAGCGGCTAAATGGTTGTAACCTACATTGCAGGTTCTCTACAGTAATATTCCGGTGGTGAGTGCTTTTCCCTGTTCTATGGCGGCCTGTGCGCGCAGGCTCTCGAGTACCTGTTCCAGTACGATGGAATCGCTATTGCGCGAATACACCATGTAGGTGGGCAGTTTAAACTGCGGGCTGTCGGGCATTTGAAACAGCTGACCCGCTCGGATCAATGGCTCGGCCATACGCACCGGCACAAAACAGGAGCCGCCATTGCTGATAATGAGCTGTATGCCCAGCCAGCCTATGTTCACCACCTGAGCAGGACGCTCCAGGTCAGGATAATTGCTGCTGTGCTGGGCGTAGAACGCCGGGCCCCAGTCCACGTAAATATAATCTTCATCGGGCCAGGGTTTTTCCGGATCGGTGGTCACCAGTACCAGTGTTTCATCAAACAGGTGCTGCACATGAATGCCCGGTCCGTGCTGGGGTGTGTACATCAGCGCCACGTCCATGGTGCCTTCGATGATGCGGCGCATAAGGTCTTCCTCAAAACCAATTTCACTTCGAATCGAAATATCCGGTGAGCTGTGGCGCATTTCCCCGATCCAGCGAGGCAGAAAGATCTCCCACAAAGCAATTCTGGCACCGACGGTAATACTGGCTCGATAACGGCTGGGCAGGCCGACATCGTGTCGCGCCTGATCCAGCGTCAAAATAAACGCCTTGGCGTGATGTACAAAGCGTTTTCCCGCAGGGGTCAGGGTGGCGCCGGAGCGGTTACGCACAAAAAGGCTGGCACCCAGATAGGCCTCCAGCAGCTGAATGCGATTGCTGACGGTGGACTGGGTGACGTGCAGTCGTGTGGCGGCCTCAAGAAAACTGCCGTTGGCGGCGACCGCGAGAAATGTTCTGATCTGATTCATATCCATGGCATTAATATCGAATATTTCGATACTAATGTCCAGTAAAAATCGTTTGCCTGATATTAAAGAAAGCTAATATACTTCAACCATGCAGTCATCTAATAACATGTTCATGAATTTCAAACACTTTATCGGCTTCGAGAGTAACAAGACCGGCCACCTGGAAAAATGGATCTCCGCGCTCGGCGGGCTGTTCGGTATTCTGGGAATCACCCTGATTAGCCGGCAGTTTCTGGGCGAGCAGGAGGTGGCCTGGGTGGTGGCTTCAATGGGCGCTACGGCGGTGCTGGTGTTCGCGGTTCCACATGGGCCGTTATCGCAGCCCTGGGCCGTGGTGGGCGGGCACCTGATCTCCGCCGTTATCGGCGTGGCCTGCGCGCGCTGGATTCCGATACCGATGCTGGCAGCGGCAGTTGCCGTGGCGGCGGCGATTGGCGCTATGCATTATCTGCGTTGCATCCATCCGCCGGGTGGTGCGACCGCGCTGACCGCTGTTATCGGCGGTGCGAATATACAGGCGCTGGGTTTTTACTACGTGCTCACTCCGGTACTGCTCAATGCTGTGGTCATCGTGCTGATCGCGATAATGTTTAACTACGCTTTTAGCTGGCGTCGTTACCCGGTGGCGCTGACGGTTCGCCCTACCGCCAAGACGGATGTGCACGAAACCACAGCGGATAATCTGAGCGAAAGCGATCTGGAAACAGCGCTTCAGGCGATGGCCGGCACGGTCGATATCAGCAGCCAGGATCTGGAAGAGATTTATCGTCTGGCTAGAGAAAACAGGCTGAGCGAGCTACTTAAGGCTTCCCGAAGTTAGCCAGAGAAACCGGTAGCAGTGCGCTTTGCAGCAACCAACAGCAGGAGTAGGGCATGAGTGATCAAGATGAACAAAAACTACAGCCGGATGATTTTGCCATGGCTTTGCAGGAGCTGGGCACCTATATCGATGTCTCGGTGGATGATCTTATGCAGCTTTACCATTCGGCGGAAAGGTATGCCCGCATACGCAACTCCGAGGGCGTGCCGGTAGAGAAAATAATGATGCAACCGGTAACAACCGTGCAGGCCAATTGTTCACTTTCGGAAGCGGCCCATCTTCTGGTGACGCTGAAAATTAGCGGCTTGCCGGTAGTTGATAAAGACAATCGACTGGTAGGCATTATTACTGAAGCCGATTTCTTACATGCACTGGGTATGCCCTCGCGGCATCCCGACCATAGTCTGTGGCAAACGCTGGAAAGCATGTTCAACCATCATCTGGAAGTGCGTGAGTTCGAGGGGCGGGTCGCCGATCTTATGGTGAGCAAGGTCATCACCGTCTCGCCACAGCAAACCCTGCATCAGGCGCTGGAGGTAATGAAGCAGCATAAGATCAGGCGTCTTGTGGTCTGCGATGAAGCGCGCCACGTCGTCGGCCTGATCACCCGATCTGATCTGGTTCGGGTATTTTTCGATCATTTTAAATCAGACAGCGAGGAGTAAATTGTTATGGTCTGTGTAAACGTGGTAATGAAATTCAGTCACCAGCCGTTAAAGCGTACGCCAGTGGAGCTGATACTGGATGAAGACAACAGGCATATCGGGCCGGTGCCGACCGACCGCTCCGGCAAGGCCTGCTTCGATATCCCTCCGTGCAGCGGTAAGATTCTGGTCTCCGGCATGGAGCGCTATCAGGGGCGACTGGACGGTGAAATCGAGATTGATCTGTGGAGCCTCACCGAAACCGGCTACAGCTCAGAAGGTGCCGCAAACAATCAAACCAGCGGCAGTAACGCCTACCCCAATATGACTACGCGCCGAATTATGGTTGGTGATCGCGAAGTAATAACCGACAGCGAAGGCTATCTGGTCGACCCGAGTGACTGGAGCGAAGAGTTTGTGCGCCAGCAGGCCAAACAGGAAGGTCTGCAACTCAATAGCGAGCACTGGGAGGTTATTCGTTTCCAGCGTCACTGGTATGAAACGCACGGGGTTCAGGCCAGTGTGCGCGACATGATCAAACATTTTCGTGAGCAGTGGGGTAAAGACAGGGGCGGTAGCCAATATCTGCATCAACTGTTCCCGCGCGGCGGGCCGCAGAAACAGGGCAACCGGCTGGCCGGATTAATGCGAACTAAAGGCGAGCATTGAGTTGAGTCTGTGGTTTTGCAGGTTCTAAAAAATGCTGTCCGCGAAAAACGCGAAGGACGCGAAAAGGGCAAAACAATAATACAAACGGTTTTTTTTGCGTCTTTCGCGTTTTTGGCGGACTAGCTTTTAAACTTTTAGGCGACAACTATCTTGAAAGATACCGCCCGTGGGAGAGGGGGTAAATCTGCAAATTCTGCCAGAAAGCCTATACTTTTAACTGCCAACTGCCAACTATGTTTGATACTAATGAGTATCAAGGTGGCTGAGTTCGGTAATAATCGCGGTGATCAGTGATTCCCCCTGTGGCCCCATGCGGCTGCATAATTTGTCGATGCTGCGTTCACCGTCGATCATACTCTTGATGGTGGCGCTGAGGTTGGCGAGGTCGCCTCCGGCGGCTGACATCTGTTCGGCCAGTCCGCCCAGCATAATGACAGCATCGTGATCACCACGGCTGGCGTCATTGATGAGCTGGGCCAGCATGGGCGCGGCCTTGGTGGCGTCGGCCTTCTGTTCCGGGTCAGGCAGCGTACTGGGATCCTGCAGGCCTTGCAGGATGCTATCAACAATAATTCGATCTTCATCATCCAGCCCCTCTAACAGTCTGGAGTCGCGGTTGCCGTCGACGATTTTGCGAATCACCGCTACCAGAGTGCCCCAGCCATTTTGTTCAGACTGTTTCAATACCTGCTCCAGTTGTGGTCGTAAAGTATGATTGTGGATGCTCTGTATGATGGCAAGGATGAGTCCGGCATGCGTTTGCAGGATTTGTTCTCTTTTGTCGGGCGTAGCCATAATGTTCTCTTTTTATGCTGGAGTGCGGAGGTTAACGCCGTCGTTATATACGATCAAGCTCTGATGCGCCGGTGACATGAAAAACGGTGGGTCTTTGAACCGGGATAGCCGTGGGGCATAGTGGCATTATGAGGGGTATTTAAATACCATGATAGAAATATGTTAATAGGCTGAAATCACCGAAATCGGCGCTAAAAACGGCCTAAAAAACGCTTTTTTGGCTCATTTTTCTTCATCAACACCTGAAATCGGGCAGTTAACCCCCTTCGCCGGTTAAAGCGCAGAATGCTAGAGCGAACGGATTTTTTCAGCCTGCTGCTCCAGCTGCTGCAATGATCGGGACAGCTCCGCCAGTCGCTGGCGCTCCTTATCGACCACCGCCGGCGGTGCCTTGTCGACAAAACCGGGGTTCTGTAATTTGGCTTCGCCTTTCTCGATGTTGCCGCGCAGCTTGCCGATCTCTTTTTCCAGACGGGCCAGCTCCGCTTCCTTATCGATCAGGCCGGCGAGCGGAATTAGAATCTGCATCTCTCCCACCAGCGCCGTGGCCGATTCAGGTGCGTTGTCGGCAGCGCCCAGCCAGGTGACCGATTCCAGTTTGCCCAGCGTTTTGATGAAACTCTGATTGCTCTCGAAGCAGGTTTTGTCATTATCGCCGGCGTTTTGCAGTAGCACCGGCAGGGGCTTGCCCGGTGCAATGTCCATTTCGGAGCGAATTTTGCGCACTCCGGTAATGAAGTTTTTCACCCACTCCAGCTCCTGCTCACTGGTGACATCGATTTTGTCGGGATCAGCCACGGGGAAGGGCTGAATCATAATGGTGTCACCCGACTTGCCGGCTAACGGTGCCACCATCTGCCAGAGCTCTTCGGTAATGAAGGGCATGATGGGATGGTTGAGACGCAAAATGGTCTCCAGCACCCTCACCAGCGTTTGGCGCGTACCGCGTTGAGCGGCTTCAGAGGTCTGTTCGTTGAACAGAATGGGTTTGGATAGCTCCAGATACCAGTCGCAGTAATCATCCCAGACAAAGGTGTAGAGGTCGCTGGCGGCGAGGTCGAAGCGGTATTTTTCGATATGCGCGCCGACGTTCTCTTCCACGTGTTGCAGGCGGGAGATAATCCAGCGGTCGGGGAGTGACAATTCAATGTCGTTGTTGTCGATGCCGGTATCCTTGTCCTCGGTCTGCATCAGCACATAACGGGTGGCGTTCCACAATTTGTTGCAGAAGTTGCGATAGCCTTCGACGCGGTGTAAATCGAAACGCACATCGCGACCGGTGGATGCGAGCGCAGCAAAGGTAAAGCGCAAAGCATCGGTGCCAAAAGCAGGAATGCCGTCGGGGAACTCCTTGCGCGTCTGTTTTTCGATCTTCTCGGCCAGTTCGGGCTGCATCATATTGGCGGTGCGCTTGGCCACCAGTGCTTCCAGATCGATGCCGTCAATCAGGTCAATGGGGTCGAGCACATTGCCTTTTGATTTGGACATTTTCTGGCCGAAAGAATCGCGCACCAGACCATGCACATAGACTTCGTGAAAGGGCACATCGTCCATAAATTTCAGCCCCATCATGATCATGCGCGCGACCCAGAAGAAGATAATATCGAAACCGGTGACCAGCACGCTGGTGGGATAAAACATTTCCAGTCGTTGAGTCTGCTGCGGCCAGCCGAGGGTTGAAAATGGCCACAGCGCGGAAGAGAACCAGGTGTCGAGCACATCTTCGTCCTGACGCAGTGGATAGTCAGTGTCGAGATTGTGTTTGGCCCGCACTTCTGCTTCATTGCGCCCCACATAAATATTGCCTTCCTCATCGTACCAGGCGGGAATCCGATGCCCCCACCAGATCTGGCGGCTGATGCACCAGTCCTGAATGTTGTTCATCCAGTCGTAATAGGTGTTTTTCCAGTTGTCCGGAACAAAGCGAATCTTTCCGCTTTCCACCGCCGCTATCGCCGGTTTGGCCAGAGGCGCTACTTTCACGTACCACTGATCGGTGAGGAAAGGTTCGATCACCGTGCCGGAACGATCGCCGCGCGGCACCACCAGTTTATGGTCGACCACTTTCTCCAGTAGACCCGCTGCATCCAGATCAGCGACGATCTGTTTGCGCGCCGCGTAACGATCCAGGCCGATATACCGGGCGGGGATGAGGCTATTCTCGTCCTCGTCGTTTTCGCGAATTGCAGCGTTGCTGGTAAAGATATTAATCAGGCCGCCGTGCAGCTGGTTGCTGATGGCGACCTCGTCGCGATGGCGTTGCCAGACGGCATAGTCGTTGAAATCGTGCGCCGGTGTGATTTTTACGCAGCCGGTGCCGAATTCGGGATCGACATGTTCTTCATCGGCAATGATCGGAATTTTACGGCCGGTGAGTGGCAGTTCCAGCAGCTCGCCGATCATGTGTTTGTAACGCTCATCCTCCGGATTAATCGCCACCGCGCAATCACCTAACAGGGTTTCCGGGCGGGTTGTGGCAACGACCAAATACCCCTGACCATTGCTGAGCGGGTAACGCATGTACCACATGTGGCCGTTTTCTTCTTCGTTGAGCACTTCCAGGTCAGACACCGCAGTGTGCAGCTTGGTATCCCAGTTGACCAGGCGCTTGCCGCGATAAATCAGCCCCTCTTCGTACAGCCGCACGAAAACTTCCTTCACCGATTCAGACAGGCCATCATCCATGGTGAAACGTTCGTGCTGCCAGTCCAGCGAGGAACCCAGGCGGCGCAGTTGACGGGTAATGTTGCCGCCGGACTCCTTTTTCCATTCCCAGATTCGTTCGATAAAGGCTTCACGGCCCAGATCGTGACGGGTTTTGCCTTCCGCTTCCAGCTGGCGCTCAACCACCATTTGCGTGGCGATACCGGCGTGATCGGTGCCCGGCTGCCAGAGCGTGTTGTCACCTTTCATGCGGTGATAACGGATCAGCGTGTCCATCACGGTATTGTTAAAACCGTGGCCCATATGCAGGTTGCCGGTGACATTGGGCGGCGGAATCATAATGCTGTAGGCGTTGGCGTCGGCATTATCTTGAGGCGCGAAATAGCCGTTGTCTTCCCAGGTCTGGTACCAGTTCTGTTCGATGGCTTTCGGGTTGTAGGTTTTTTCCATGGGCGAATATGCTTCGTTGAAGAAGGCCTGTGCGGCGTGATGGCTTAAAAGGCGGAGATTATACCGTATGCACAGCTCCGATGGCATGTGTCACCGCCATGAATGTGAGGCTGGTGTTGATTATGAGCTGAAATCTTTTTTACCGCAGAGGCGCAGAGGCGCGGAGAAAACCATCGTTAGTTGATTTGAATATATTTATGATTAGTATTGGTGTGAGCCTTAGATGCTAACTCGATTTATATAAAATAAGCTTTTCTCTGCGCCTCTGCGGCAAATGCTTTTTTTAAATATCCAAATACGGCAGCGTAGTTGTATCAGGCATGAATTGAGAGCCTATTCTTCGTTCTCGTCCCTGTCCTTGAATTCGCTGAGGATCTTCGGGATGTATTTTTGCAGCTCGAAACGCAGTTGCAGAAACAGATGCTGTTCCAGGTCAGGCATCATGTCCTGCATGATTTTTTCCACCAGCTCATTCATCTCTTCGCTGCGGCGCTGATCGACACTACGGCGCGTTGTGCTGCGACGTTCGCTAACGCGACGCTCGCCCTGTGCCTCGGGCAGAGGAACCTGTTTTTTGCGACGATCTTCACTCCGACGGTCACTGGCCTCGCGTTTGGCTTTGGCCGGCACTTCCTCTTTTTCCTTGCCCGGCTGAACAACATCTTCCAGTGTCGGGATGTTTTTGTGCTTTTCGTCTGACATGACTTAACCGTGGATGAGGTGAGACATTATGTGTTGTTGATATTATAGTGTTTTAGAGAATAATTGTTTTTCTCATACTGCGCATAACGCAGGCGACCCTGTTTTTTACGCTCGGCGTCGGCGCTGATGATTTCAGCAATGCGCGGGCAGTGCTCCTTGCGCAGGGGAATGTCGCCGGCCAGATTGATTAATAAATCGTAGCTGTGGGTGGGTTCGATTTTGCTCGCGATGATAATCGGGGTTTCAGTTTCATGTTCATCGCCCCAGCGCACATGCGGCAGAAAACTGTGCTCACTGTAACGCCACATCAATGCATCAAGCGATTCTGTTTCCGCATCGTTTTCGGTGCGAATAAAAACAGAGTGCCCCAATCGCCACGCCTTCTCGGTCAACCGGCAACAGAAAAAATGCAGGCTTTGCATGTTCTCTTCTGCCAGTAGATAGAAGTCCACGCGCGGTACGGTTGTCTCGTTCACCATATCATTATGAGGGCTGATTGGCAGCTTTGAAGCGATCAAGAATGTACTGCATTAGCAGGCTGACCGGTCGACCGGTGGCACCCTTCTGTTTGCCGCTTTTCCATGCGACACCGGCGATATCGAGATGCGCCCAGTGATATTTTTTGGTGAAACGCGAGAGGAAGCAGGCGGCGGTAATGGTGCCCGCGCCCTTGCCGCCGATGTTGGCCATGTCGGCAAAGTTGCTATCCAGTTCTTCCTGATAGTCGTCCCACAGGGGCAGTTCCCAGCAACGGTCGCCGCTCTTCTCACCGGCGTTGAGCAGGTCGTGAATCAGCGGGTTATGGTTGCCCAGCAGGCCCGCAGGATGCGCGCCCAGGGCAACGATGCAGGCACCGGTTAGCGTGGCGACATCAATGACTACAGCAGGATTATATTTTTCCGCGTAAGTCAGCGCGTCGCATAAAATCAAACGGCCTTCGGCATCGGTGTTGAGAATTTCGATGCTCTTGCCGGACATGCTGGTGACGATATCACCAGGCTTGATGGCGCTGCTGCCGGGCATGTTTTCCACCGTGGGAACGAGGCAGACAATGTTCATCGGCAGCTGTAATTCGGCACAGGCACTGATAGTGCCCAACACGCTGGCAGCGCCACACATGTCATATTTCATTTCATCCATGGCACCACCGGGTTTAAGGCTGATACCGCCCGAATCAAAGGTGACGCCTTTGCCCACCAGCACTACCGGCTCCTGGTCTTTAGCGCCGGCCAGGTATTCGATAACAATTAATTTTGCCGGCTCGCTGCTGCCGCGAGATACAGCCAGCAGAGAGCCCATGCCCTGTTTTTCCATCTCATCTTCATCGAGAATGGTGGTTTTTATCTTGGGATACTGTTGTTGCAGAGTAGTGGCCTGCTTGGCCAGATAAGCCGGCGTGCAGATGTTGCCGGGCAGGTTGGAAAGGTCTTTGCTGAGCTTGATGCCAGTCGAAATCGCCATGCTGTTTCTGACGGCGATTTCACCATCAGCGAGCTGGCCTCGGCCGGAAACGCTGAAGATGAATTTTCTCAGTGGACGACGCGGAGAGGACTTGTCGGTTTTCAGCTGCTTGAACTCGTACAGGCATTCATCAATGGCTTCGATGGACTGTCCGATTTTCCAGGTAATGTCACGGCGTTTAACCGGCACTTCAGTCAGGTAGGATGCGATTTCGGTTGCACCACTGGCTTGCAGGCGCTTCACCATGGTCTGGTTGATTTTGCGGAAATTGGGGGTGGTTATATCTTTTTCCTTGCCACAGCCGACCAGCAGCACCCGATCACAAAGCGTGTTCTCAAGATTATGCAATAATAAGGTCTGGCCCAGATCGCCCTCGATCTCGCCGCGGCGAACCAGATTTGATATTACACCGCCGCTCACTTCGTCTAGAATTTTGGCTGAGGGTGAAAGTTTACGTGAGGCGTAAACAGCCGCAACAACGCATCCAATACGCTGTTTTTCAGGGCTGCCGCTTTTTACGGTGTATTCCATGAATTTCTCCGGAGTCTTAAATTAACAGAGGTAGATTGTATGCAATTAATGCATTGTCGTGTAGTCAATGTGATAATGCCAGCTTAAAGAGAGAGTACGTGAAAAAACATTTATCCATCATTGATCGCTATATCGGCCGGGAGATTCTAACTTCCTGGCTCTCCGTGCTGTTCGTACTGGCGATCGTGGTAGTAAGCGCCGATGCCACGCGCTTACTGGCCTGGCTGGTCGACGGGCGCATTCCGGTGGACATGTTTTTCTGGCTGCTGCTGAATAACTCCTATGAGTTCGCCGTCATGCTGGTTCCGCTGAGTTTGTTGCTGGGGATTTTGCTGGCCTTCGGGCGTTTATATAATGATAGCGAGATGACCGCCGTCATGTCCGCCGGGCTGGGACCGGCACAATGGTATCGCCCACTGTTGCTGGTGGCGTTACCGACGACCTTGCTGATGTTCTATTTCACGCTGTTTTTTATCCCCTCGGTGGTCGAGCAACGCGACGAAATGATGACCGAAGTGAAAAACCGTACTGAGCTCAGCGTTCTGTTTGCCGGGCGCTTTAATCAGTCGCGTGAAGGCAATGCCATCTTCTTTCTGGAATCGCAGCGCGATAGTGGTCAGATTATGGATCACGTGTTTTATCAGCAGGTCAGAGACAATATTGCGCACGTCGATATCGCGACACGTGCGCGCTATCAGCATGACGAAAGCGGCCGCGACTATCTGGTGATGGAATCAGGTACGCATTACGAAGGGCAGCCGGGCAGGCGCGATTACAAAATTACCGAATATCAGGAGTATGGTGTTTATGTACCCGGCTCCAAAGATATTGATACCGCGCTGTCGGTGAAAGCGCTGCCCAGTGAGCAGCTGTGGCGCTCAGACGTGCTTCGGCATCAGGCCGAATTACAATGGCGGCTGACCGTGCCGGTGGCCACGCTGATTATTGCATTGCTGGCGTTGCCGCTCAGCCAGACGACGCCGCGCAGTGGACGTTTCGCCAACATGGCCTGGGCGGTATTACTGTATCTGGTTTACTCAAATCTGCTAAGCATGGCCTCCAACTGGGTGATTAAGGAGCGCGTACCGATCTGGTTCGGCACCTGGTGGGTGCATATTGTCGCTCTGATTCTGTTAGTAATTCTGCTAAAGCGCAGCGGCTATGCCTTTCGCCGTCGAAAGTCGTCAACCGCACCGCTGGATAAGGTGAATGCACAGTGATTATCGATCGTTATATTGCCCGATCCATTCTAAGCGGCTCTGCCATCGCACTATTTGTGTTTGCAGCGCTTTTTACGTTCATTAATTTTGTCCGGCAGCTGGAGCACATCGGTACCAAGGATTTTGGCCTGGTAGAGGCAATTGCCTTCGTCTTGCTGAGCTTGCCCGACAGTCTCTATCTGCTGGCGCCTTCCATTATTTTACTGGGCGGGCTGATTTCCATGGGAGCAATGGCCAACAATTCCGAGCTGATCGTGATGCGTGCATCGGGTATCAGCGTAGCAAGAATTGTTCGTTCAGTATTGCAGACGGGTCTGGTACTGGCGGTGCTGGTGGGATTAGCAGGCGAGTTCATAGTGCCCCAGACAACCAGTAATGCCAAGGCCCTACGCGCCGCCGCCATGGATGAGCAGGTGTTGGTGGGCGGTGAGCACGGTTTATGGGCGCGAGACGGAAATCGCTATTTTAATATACAGACCGTAATGCCGGATATGCAACTGTACAACATCAAGGTTTACGAACTGGATGAGAACAGAAAACTCGAACGCACAACCAGTGCAGAACATGCATTTTTCAAAGACGGACGTTGGCAGCTGAAAGAGGTCAGGCACAGTGAAATTTCTGAAGCGGGTGTGGACAGCCGCCAAAACGCCAGCGAAGAATGGCCGAGTTTGATTAAAAAGGATCTGTTCGAGGTGCTCAGGCTGGAACCGGAGGATATGTCCATAGCATCGCTGATGCGCTACAGTGATTATCTGGAGGCAAACAATCTGGATGCTGCCGCCTACCGGCTTGCCTTCTGGGTTAAGTTATTCACCCCGCTAACCTGTCTGGTAATGTTGTTGATTGCCGTACCGCTGGTGTTTTCCACCACGGCAAGATCAGGCGGAACCGGACAGCAGGTGATCATAGGCCTGCTGCTGGGCATACTGTTTTTTGTCTTTAATCGGGCCGTTAATCACCTGGGTGTGGTGTATGGCTTGATGCCCATGCTCAGCGCCTTAATCCCACTGCTCACAGTCGCAGTAATCAATCTCTTTTTGATACGGCGAATCCGTTAATCGGTTGCTGTCTGTTTAACTGTCCGACGTTCTCAAATCAATCAGCGTGGTGCGGGAAGTCATATCATGCCAGCTGCGCCTTTTTTTATCGAAAAGCGACCAGAAGAAACCAAGACCAAGGCAAAGCCAGGAAATCACCGCAGTGATTTCTCTAATCAGCACCTGTTTCCAGTTAACATTATCTGAATCGTTACTGATTAATTTTATTTTCCAGGTTTTCATCCCCAGCGTCTGTCCGCCATGCGTCCAGAACCAGCCGAAATAGAAAAAAATAATACTCACCAGATATAAATCAAAAAGCAGGATGTAGCGGCTGTCTGGATCGATAGCCCTGCCCTGATTTATAGCATTAACCAGTGCCGTGGCCAGAAAAAGAATGGCGGTGAGCAGAAAAAAATCATAAAAAATCGCCATTAATCTGCGTAATAAAGTCACCGGAGTAGCGGGGGAGGCAGGTATATTCATCTTGCTCATTGTGGTTATTTATAGGTAAAGTACGGTCTGCGTAAAGTCGCACATTGTAATTTAAACCCGCCTGTTATGGCTATCCAATATGACGGGCGACAAACACATTAAAAATTAATAGAACAAAGGTGATTTATGAAGGAAGTTAAAATTGGGTTTTGTGCAGTGGCACTGGCAGCCGCCTCACATTCGGTGATGGCGGCGCCTTTTGCGCACGAAGCACGCTCTTTGGGTATGGGTAATGTCGGTATAGCGACCGCTGATATTGCCACTGCACCTTTTGCCAATCCGGCGATGCTTTCTTTTCAAAAGGTGGACGATGATTTTTCATTGTTACTCACAGCCGGGGCTTTTTTCAGCGATAACGACGGCGTTATTGATGACATTGATGCGTTTCAGGAGAGCGCTGACGACTTTGAAAAATTGGCCATTGCACAAGGGCTGGATGGCAAGGTGATCGCGCCCGAACTGTCCGGGGCATTGGCTGTAGGCTTTACCACCGAAAAATACTCCATGGCCGTCAGCGCCCGCATGGATGTGGTTGTGGCAGGCGGGCTGAGCAATGTTTCACAGGATATATTTACCATTGATGACCCAACTTACAATCTACTCAATATTGTCGGTGCGCAAACCACTGAAGTGGGTTTTTCGATTGCCCGCAGCTTTGAGCTGATGGAAAAGAAAGTGTCGATAGGTTTAACGCCGAAAATCGTGAATGTTGAAGCGGTGAAATATTCCGAGTCTATTTCATTGCCTGATACCGGGCTGGATAATCTGACCGATGATATACAGGATCTGGGCGACTTCACTACGCTTGATCTGGGCATGGTGATGGCTGTGAGCGACAATGTTCGCGTCGGCGTGACCGTCAAAAACCTGATGACAGAAGAAATGTCCTTTCAAACCACCGATGCAAACAATGTCACGACTACAACCACACTATTATTTGATACGCAGCTGAAAGTCGGTGTGGCTTACAGTGGCGATGTTCTTACTTTGGGAGCAGATCTTGATTTGACAGAAAATGATTCAATTGTGTCAACAGGTACAGTGACCGGACTGAAAAGACAGAATCTGTCATTGGGCATGGAATTCAATGCTTTTGATTACGCACAATTGCGTTTGGGTATGATTAAAAACATGGCTGATGGCATTTCCAGCGCCGATAAAGAAGCGCTTTACACCGCCGGAGTTGGTCTCTGGTTAGGCTTTAATCTGGATCTCGCAGTGATGTCAGGCGCAGGTGAATCACTGGGCGCAGTTGTTCAAACAGGATTCAAATTTTGATTATTGGAAGCATTTTTTACAGAAAATATTTTGTAATCTTTGATTTTAAAGATAAAAAATTTGTTATAAATTAAAAAAAACATTTGCTATATTAAATTATCCTTTTATACTCCGGATGGTAACTCACAAAAGAGGACGCAAAAATGGCACAAGCTAAAACAAAAACCAAGAAAAAAACTACTGCGAAAACAGCGCTGAAAAAGAAAGCGGCGACTGCTAAACGCAAAGTAGCTAAGAAGACACTTCCTAAAAAGAAGGCTGTAAAGAAAAAAGCAGTAAAGAAAAAAGCGGTAAAGAAAAAATCAGCTTCTAACGTAGCCGCTAAGAAAAAGGCTGCCGCTGCTAAAAAGAAAGCAGCTGCAACTAAGAAAAAAGAAGCCGCCGCACGCAAAAAACAGGCTCGTATAGCTGCCGCAGAAGCTAAGCGGAAGACGCGTGAGCGCATTGCTGCCGCCGCTGCCGCTTTAAAAGAAGCTAAAGCAGAAGTTGCTGCCGCTAACAAGCGTCAGGCGATGATGCTGAAGATGGCCCAAAAGAAAGAGGCCGCTGTGGCTTCATTTGTAGATAAGTGGACCAAGAAAGAGATGGCTAAGATCGATAAAGCCATGAAACCAGCAAAACGTAAAAAACGTCGTACGACTAAAAAATAAGACGTAAGCGTTAAAACTGAAAGTTGGTGGAAGGGGCATGTGTCATTGACAGATGCCCCTTTTTTTATTGTTAGAAATATTATGAATTTAACTAAAGATTATGGCTAAAGCCGATTGTATTCCTGCCGATGAGCAGAGGTTGCTGGAATATTTTATTGACCATTTGTGGATGGAGAATGCGCTCAGCGAAAATACACTGTCGGCGTATCGCAGTGATCTGGCCGGTTTTGCATTGTGGCTGAACCGGCAGGAGAAAACATTTTTTACCGCCGATACCGTTTCTATTCAGGATTATTTGAATCAGCAGCATAAAATTGGCCAGAAAACGCGTTCAGCCGCCCGCTTGTTATCCTCTTTGCGGCGTTTTTATGGATTTTTATTGCGCGAGAAAAAAATTCAGGAAAATCCGACCCAGTTACTGGAATCACCCAAAGCCGAACGTTACCTGCCGATAACGCTCAACGAAACACAGGTTGAAGCCTTGCTTAATGCTCCGGATGTTTCCGATGATCTTGGTTTGCGCGACCGCGCCATGCTGGAATTGCTTTACGCAACCGGATTGCGCGTCACCGAACTGGTGAGTTTGCAGTTGTCACAAATATCACTCGAACCCGGTGTTGTCCGGGTGATGGGTAAAGGTGATAAAGAGCGGCTGGTGCCGGTGGGTGAGATTGCCCTGGAGTGGATTGAGCGCTATCTAAAGCAGGCCCGCCCCGTGCTCCTGCCGGTACAGGCCAAAGCGACCAATGCGGTGTTTGTGACCCGCCGCGGGCAGGCCATGAGTCGTCAGGCCTTCTGGTACATGATCAAACGCAATGGCCTGAAAGCAGGCATTGAAGTGAATACTTTATCGCCCCACACTTTGCGTCATGCCTTTGCCACGCATTTGCTCAATCATGGTGCGGATTTACGCGTGGTGCAAATGCTTCTGGGCCACAGTGATATTTCAACCACACAAATCTATACCCACGTTGCCGATCAGCGTTTGCAGGATCTTTATCACCAGCACCATCCGCGCGGTTAGCGGATGTGCATTAGATCCGCATTGATTGAATTACTCAGGGACGATGGAATTATCTATAATACGGCTTGTCTGTAATGATTCAAGTTAACAAGAGTGTGCACATTATGAGTTTATCTAAAGCAGTAATCAGGCCGGCATTCGGTTTTTTTCTTCTTCCTTTGTCTCTGCTGTTAGCCGCCACTCCGGCTTTTTCGGCGGATAGCGGTATCGAAACGCTGGAACAAGCACTGGCCAAACATCTGCCCGGCACCGAGATCAGCCAGATTAGTGAATCTCCCATTCCCGGTTTATACGAGGTGATTGTGGGCGCTCAGGTGGTCTATATGGACCAGAACGCGCGTTATATGCTGGATGGGAATCTGGTCGATTTATCCAGTCGCGTCAATTACACCGAACAGGCCAAATCCAAAATACGTTTGACTGCGATCAATGCCCTGGGCGAAGAGAACATGCTGATTTATACCCCTAAAAAGGTGGATCACACTATTACCGTGGTGACCGATATCGACTGCCCCTACTGCCGACGTTTACATAATGAAATGGATCAATATATGGCCAGCAACGTCCAGGTTCGCTACATCTTCATGCCGCTGAAAGGTAAGAGTGATTACGATACGACGGTGAGTGTCTGGTGTGCAAAAAATAGAAACGAAGCACTCGATCTTGTTAAAGCTGGTGATAAAATCAAAGCGCAGACGTGTGACAACCCTATTCAGCGTCACCTCGAGCTGGCCCGGGAAATCGGTGTTGCAGGCACGCCCGCCATCATTCTGGAATCCGGTGAGATGCTGCCCGGTTATGTGCCTGCCGCCAAACTGGTGCAGGAGATGACTAATACACAGGCTAAGGCTGCTGTTAATTAATCCGGATTAGATTTTACGGCGCAGCAGCGGTCAATAGCTGTCTGCGCCACCCCTCCTATCCAACAAGCCAGTCAGAACCATTTCCGACTGGCGATGAATAAACCCCTTTTCATATTTTGTGATCGGCCGGATTTTTCGAAGCTCTGACCCTGGAGCTGCATCCGTCCATAAAAACTTAAAAACTTTCACCGCAGAGGCGCGGAGGCGCAGAGTTTTTATTGGTGCTACGCACAAATAACGATTAACTGGATTCTTCTCTGCGTCTCCGCGCCTCTGCGGTAAAAGTCTCTAAATTTTAACTATTTAATACTGGAGGATTTAGCCTCCGGCCTGTACTATTAGCCGCCAAAGCAGCAATCCGATATAACGATGATCCATCAAGAGTTCTATTCATGAGTAAATACGATGCCTCCGCGATTGAGGTATTAACAGGCCTCGAACCGGTGCAGAAACGCCCGGGCATGTACACAGATACCACCCGTCCCAATCATCTGGCGCAGGAAGTTATTGATAACAGCGTCGATGAGGCGGTTGCTGGGCACGCCAGCCACATCGAAGTGACTTTACACAAGGATGGCTCGCTCTCGGTGCGTGATGATGGCCGCGGCATGCCTGTGGATATCCATCCCGAGGAAGGCGTCTCCGGTATCGAAGTTATTCTCACCCGCCTGCATGCGGGCGGTAAATTCTCCAACGATAACTATCAGTTCTCCGGCGGGCTGCACGGTGTTGGCGTGTCGGTGGTCAATGCGCTGTCGGTCAAACTGGGGGTTGAAGTGCGACGTGACGGCGATGTTTATCACATGAGTTTCGCGCACGGTGCAAAAACCTCGGAACTGGAAAAAATCGGCACGGTCGGTAAGCGCAATACCGGCACCAGCATTCGCTTCTGGCCGGAGAAAAAATATTTCGATTCAGCTAATTTTTCGGTGTCGCGACTTAAGCATGTGTTACGTGCCAAAGCGGTGTTATGCCCAGGTCTTAAAGTTGATTTTTTCGATGAGAAGAGCGGTGAGCAGGAGTCGTGGCTGTATCAGGGCGGTCTGGAAGATTATCTGAGTGAGTATCTGTCGGGGCGGGAAATGCTGCCGCAGGAGCTTTTCTCCGGCAGTATGCAAGGCACCCATGAACAGGTCGACTGGTCGTTGAGCTGGCTGGTGGAAGGCGGTGAGCTGGTGGGTGAGTCCTACGTTAATCTGATCCCCACGGCGCAGGGTGGTACTCACGTCAACGGCCTGCGCACCGGTTTGACCGAAGCGCTGCGCGAGTTCTGTGAGTTTCGCAACCTGCTGCCGCGTGGCGTTAAACTCAGCCCCGAAGATGTCTGGGATCGCGTCTGTTACGTGCTCTCGGTGAAGCTGAGTGACCCGCAGTTTTCCGGCCAGACCAAAGAGCGGCTGTCTTCACGTGAATGCGCCGCGTTTGTTTCCGGCGTGGTCAAGGATGCATTTAGTCTGTGGCTGAACCAGCATACCGAGGCCGGTGAAGCCATTGCCACACTGGCCATTGATAATGCCCAGAGACGATTGCGCGCAGGCCGTAAGGTGGTGCGTAAAAAAGTCACCACCGGGCCGGCCCTGCCGGGCAAACTGGCCGACTGCTCCTCGCAGGATCTGGAGCGCACCGAACTTTTTTTGGTGGAAGGTGACTCGGCGGGCGGCTCGGCCAAGCAGGCGCGTGATCGGGTGTTTCAGGCAATTATGCCGCTGCGCGGAAAAATCCTGAATACCTGGGAAGTGGAGTCCGATCAGGTACTGGCTTCGCAGGAGGTGCACGACATTTCGGTGGCGCTGGGTATCGAACCGGGCAATGACCAGCTGAAAGATTTACGCTACGGCAAAATCTGCATTCTCGCCGACGCCGATTCCGATGGTTATCACATCGCGACGCTGCTGTGCGCGCTGTTTCTCAAACATTTCCGCGCCCTGGTTAAAGCCGGGCATGTCTATGTGGCGTTGCCGCCGCTGTTTCGCATCGATGTCGGCAAGCAGGTTTTTTATGCGCTGGATGAATCCGAAAAGCAGGGCGTGCTCGACCGTATTGAAGCCGAAAAAATTCGCGGTAAAGTTTCGGTGTCACGCTTCAAGGGGCTGGGTGAGATGAATCCCATGCAGCTGCGTGTGACCACGCTGGCGCCCGATACCCGGCGTCTGATCCGCCTGGTTGTTACCGATGGCGATCAGAGCGACCAGATGATGGATATGTTGCTGGCGCGCAAACGCGCCGCCGACAGGAAAACCTGGCTGGAGTCGAAAGGCGATCTGGCCGCGATCTAGAATTTTTAGAAACGTATTTTGTATTATCAGAAAAAATAAATTATGAGTGAACAGTCAAAAATCGATTTTGAAGGCGTAGAGCAGGAACCCATGTCGGTGTTTACCGAGCGGGCGTATCTGGACTATTCCATGTACGTCATCCTCGATCGTGCCCTGCCGTTCATTGGTGACGGCCTGAAGCCGGTGCAACGGCGCATTGTTTTTGCCATGTCCGAGCTGGGTTTGAATGCCACCGCCAAGCACAAAAAATCGGCGCGGACCGTCGGTGATGTGCTGGGTAAATACCATCCCCATGGCGACAGCGCCTGTTACGAAGCCATGGTGCTGATGGCGCAGCCTTTCTCCTACCGTTACCCACTGGTGGACGGGCAGGGCAACTGGGGCTCCTCGGATGATCCGAAATCATTCGCCGCAATGCGTTACACCGAATCCAAACTGGCCGCCTATGCCGAAGTGCTGCTCTCCGAACTGGGGCAGGGCACAGTAACCTGGCAGCCAAACTTTGACGGCTCTCTGGATGAGCCGGAAACCCTGCCTGCGCGTCTGCCGAATGTATTGCTCAACGGCGGCACCGGTATCGCGGTGGGCATGGCCACTGATATGCTGCCGCATAATATTCGTGAAGTGGCCAGCGCCTGCATTCGTCTGCTGGAAGAACCAAAGAGCACGCTGGAAGATTTATGCGAGCATATTCAGGGTCCGGACTTTCCCACCGAAGCTGAAATTATTACTTCGCGCGCCGACATCATGGAAACCTATCGCACCGGCCACGGCAGCGTTCGCCAGCGCGCGCGTTACGAAAAAGAAGATGGTGCCATCATCGTCACTGCATTGCCCTACCGGGTTTCCGGCAACAAGGTGCTGGAGCAGATTGCGCAGCAGATGATCGCGAAGAAACTGCCGATGGTGGAAGATCTGCGCGACGAATCCGACCATGAAAATCCCACCCGTCTGGTGATTGTGCCGCGTTCCAATCGCGTCAATGTTGATGAGTTAATGGGGCATCTGTTCGCCACCACCGATCTGGAATCGAGTTACCGCGTCAACATGAACATGATCGGCATCAATGGCCGGCCTCAGGTCAAAGACCTGAGAATGATCCTGGAGGAGTGGCTCAAGTTCCGTACAGTGACCGTGCGTCGTCGCCTGCAATGGCGTCTGGATAAGGTTAACAGCCGTCTGCATATTCTTGATGGTTTGCTGATTGCCTTTCTGAATATTGACGAAGTCATCGCCATTATTCGTGAACACGACAAGCCCAAACCGGTGTTGATGGCACGTTTTGGAATCTCAGATACACAGGCCGAAGCCATCCTTGAGCTGAAGCTGCGTCATCTGGCCAAGCTCGAAGAGATGAAAATACGCGGTGAACAGGATGCACTGGCGGAAGAGCGCGACTATCTGGAAAAAATTCTGGGTTCGGCGACGCGTCTGAAAACCCTGATTCGCAAAGAGATCCAGGAAGACGCCAAAAAATATGGCGACGATCGACGCTCACCCATGGTGACGCGCGGTGCCGCGCAGGCGATGGATGAAAGCACGCTGATTGCCAGCGATCCGGTTACCGTGGTGCTCTCATCCATGGGCTGGGCGCGAGCAGCCAAGGGCCATGATATCGATCCCTCAAAACTAAATTACAAATCAGGCGATCACTTTCTGGCAGCGGCTTCGGGGCGGAGTAATCAGATGGCGGTGTTCCTGGACTCCACCGGACGCGCCTACACCTTGCCCGCCCACAAACTGCCCTCAGCACGCGGCCAGGGTGATCCCCTCAGCAGCTATTTCACGCCGCCGGCCGGTGCCAACTTTGTCTCCGTAATCATGGGGCAAGCCGATGATCTTTATCTGCTGTGCAGCTCCTTCGGTTATGGCTTCGTCACCAAAATGGCGGATTTACAGTCCCGGACAAAATCGGGCAAGGCCGTGCTTAATGTCGCCAAAGGCGCGAAAGTACTGCCGCCGGTTAAAGTGCGCGATCTTGAAAATGAACAGATTGTAGTGGTGAGTTCGGAAGGCCATCTGCTGCTCACGCCGCTGGAACAGTTGCCGCAAATGGCACGCGGCAAGGGCAATAAGATCATCAATATCCCGAGCAAGAAACTCAATGCCGGTGAAGAAGCGGTAATCGCCGCTACACTGTTGCGCCCTGATGAAAAGCTGGTGGTGCATGCGGGCAAAAAACATAAAACCATGAAACCCTCGGAACTGGAAATTTATTCCGGTGAACGCGGTCGACGCGGGCTTAAGTTGCCGCAGGGTTACAGGAATGTGGAGTCGCTGGTGGTTGAGTATAAACAGCTGGAAGAAGAGGGCTAGTCACTGACTCAGCCCGATATGCGGGCTGAGTCAGTGATCGTTGCACCTATTATGGTTTTTTTGCAGACTTACTAACAAGGTGCATGGAAAGGATACCCTTCAATCAAGACCGTCAGCAGCAGGGATGCTGCTGCCGAGCGTACACGGATGTATTCTCAGCGCGTCTTGATTGAAGGGTATCCTTTCCATATAACTCAATAGTACGTATGTATTCCAATGCAGAGCTAGGAGGCTGTCGCTTCAATCCCCCTAAACCCAACAGCCTCCCAGTAATGAGAAAAAGCTGTAGCTAACCTCCCATATTGGTGAAATCATAATTCATAACAGGTGAAGGTTCCTGCAGAAAGTGTCCCTGAATAAAGTTAACATTCATTCCCCAGAGCACTGACAGGCTGCCTGCATCAGGAACAAACTGGGTGATGGTTAATGTGCCGCGCTCAGTGGCCTGGGCCGTGATGCTCCGTACAGCTTCCTGGTCCTTTTCATTTTCAGTCAGATTGACCATGAAGCTTCTATCAAGACGAATGTAATCGACATCTATATGATCAAGTATCTGAAATGGAGTTGCACTAGTGCCAAAGTCATCCAGTACGAAACCACAGTTGATTTTCCTGAGACTTTCAGACATGGCTTTGGTGTGCTTCAGATTGGTCACAGCGGCGGTTTCTTTTACTTCGAAAATAAGGCAGTCAGCGGGTAATTTTTTCTCCTTGATCTGGTGGTCCAGCCAGGCGATGAGAGTGTCATCTTTCAGTGAAGGTGCTGAAAGCTTGATAAAAAAACGGGTGCGGTTGCCTTTTTCCCAGCGCTCAAACAATACCTGGATAGCGCGTGTCAGTACCCAGCGATCAATGGCGATGGCCATGCCGATGCGTTCTGCGGCAGGAAAAAAGTCCTGAGGCATTATTAGATTGCCATCCTCACCTTTCAGACGTACGAAAACTTCATAACGTTCGTCGGTGTCACCATGTAGGCTGACAATGGGCTGGTAGTAGAGAACAAACCTGTTATGCATTATCGCATCAGTAAGTTGCCCCTTAAATTTTAAATCGGCCTCGTGTCGGGTTAACTCACCCTCTTTAGGAACGTAAAAACTGATCTGATTGGTGCCGCTGGCGGCGGCTTCATCGGAAGCTTTTTCTACACGCGCTAAAACTTCATTGCAATCCGGTGAGCTTTTATTGATAAGAACGATGCCGGCACTGCAGGTGGTGTTGACGGTTTCATCTTTAATCTGAACTTCGTATTCACTGATCTTTTCCTGAATTTCCTTTGCATATTTCTCGATGAGGCCCTTATCGTTTCCGCGGCTGAGAATGGTGAAACTGGCATGTGTGTAGCGCGATAAAATATCATTTTCGTGTGTGTATTCGGCAATGGCTTTGGCGACGGCAACGATGTAATGGTCTGCACCGACAACGCCGACTTCATTTTTAATATTGTCAAAGTTGTCGAGGCGTATCTCCATAATGGCAGCGATGTTGTCATTGCCTTCGCATTCACTAATGATGGTTTCTACTTCCTCCAGACAGTACTGGCGATTGTACAGTCCGGTCAGTTGATCTTTCTGGTTGAGCAGTTTTAACTGGCGCTCAAGTTCTTCGGTATTGACATCTTCTTTGCGAATAACGATCTGTATGCAGGGCTCGCCATCAATGTGTGCTGCCGAGAATTCCATTTCACCGTCAAATTCCTTGCCATCGGGTTTGTGCAGGCGGGTAACCAGTTTTTTGAGGCCGCTGTCTGTTTTCATATATTCGCGCAAAAAGGCCTTAAAATCATCGCGACTGTTATTTGCGACCATATCAAGTATAGGGATGCCTTCAAGATCATCAGACTGTGCAATGTCGAATAAATTCAGATAGGAGTCATTTGAATAGACATGCATGCCTTCATGGATATAGGCAATGGCGTCGCGCGAACTGTCCAGCAATGAGTTGCAACGCAGTTCAGACTCGTCCAGAATTTTTTGCAGTTCCAGATTTTTCTTCCAGTTACGATAGGCGCGCACTTCGCGATGAATAACCTGCGCAAGATGCTTCATGTTCTCGTAGGAAGAAAGGTCCATGGCACCGGCACTGATGACATCCGTTATAGCAGCGGTGGCTTCGCTTTTATCTACCGCAATGACTGGAATAAGTGCATTGTCGGTATTTTTCTGTATTATTTTGCAGGTCTGCTCCAGACTGATTAACTCCATGCCCTGTGAATACAGTACCAGATCAGGATGGCGTGCTTTGATGCTGTCTATCAGGTCTTCATCATCTTCCACCCGTGATGAACGTGTGGCGTAACCCAATGCTCTGAGTGTGCTGATAACTTTTTCTTCGGTGTCGAAGGAGTCATCGACAATAATCAGGTTAATGGTTTTATCAGCCATTGTTTATTATGATCCAGTAAATGCCCGAGCACTAAATATCGCCCAGGTGAGTTGCAGTTTAGCGATTACAGCGAAGACCAGATTTCGTCGAAGTCGTCCCTCTTTTTGGAGACTTCTTCCTGTTTTTCGACATTTTTCTGTTGAACGTGCTGATCCAGATGTATGAACAGAAATTGTGTGAATAAGCCGGTATGTTCTTTACGGTCACTCAGCTTTATTTCTATATTCCGATCGAATATCTCTACTTTTATTGTATCACCTGTTTTGAAAGTCTGCGCGGGTAATATTATTGTGGCAGGCTGATTGATGGGTTTGATTCCCGGCACCATGAGCGCATCAAAGGGCGGGTCCTGAGGTCGATTGATGCGATGCACTATCGTGGCAATGACCTTGGGTGACAGTGTCTGTACGCCGATTTCCAGGCCGTTGGCCGTGGTGAACTGCATCCAGCGTATGCTGCCGATTCGCCATTCTTTATTTCCGCGGCGGCCTGCAAAGCGCGTTGGCGATGATAAGTGTCGGTCATTGCCGTGCCTTTGGCGACCATATCCCAGACGTTACCGGAGGCATCGTTGGTGGCAGTATGAGTCATATAAGACGACGAATTGTCATGCATGGATTTTGCTTCATCAGGAATATGTTCCAGGGTAAATCCGTCGCCTCTATCGAAGGCGTTCTGCACCTATTCGACCGACTCCGGTAAATTTCTTTCCCGAATCATTTCTGTCGCATGTTTTAGTCCGATAGCAGCAGCGATACTGCCATGTTTTCCGGTTCTGGAGAATCGGCGGTTAGGCATTACCCCCCATGACAGGGACAGGACTTTCAGCGTCTCTATCGAAAGCTTCTCGCCGACGGTAACGGCATCGTGGTTATCGGAGCTGTTAATCTGTTTGCGAATAGTGTCAACAAGCTCGGTGGTCTCCAGAGTAAAGAAGCGGTTGTCGCTCGCGCAGTCCTGTGGATTCAGGTAAGACGGAGGCCGGTCTTCTTCAACTCGCACGCAAAAGAAACGGTCGATCTGGTTCTCCTGAGGTTGTACATACAGTCTGGTTTGCGCAGTCCATTGATTCAGTTTGTTGTAGACACGTTGACTGTCGCTTTGACGCATGGTAGTGGGTCGGGAGAGAGCAAACAGCAGCATCTGTTTGTACAGGTCTTCGATGGTGGTCTTTTCGCCGGGATGCTCATTGTCCTTGACCATGTTTTTATACGCTTTCAAATCAACCGCATAAGCGAACATCTGATGCACGTCACGCCAGACATTGGCTGGCACGGAGGCGTATATTTCGCTGGCTCGCAGGAAAAGCTCTGACTGATATTTAATGGCCCGGGTGATGGCGATGGCCTGAGTTTTGTTATCAATCTTTTCGATTTTGTCGGCGGCCTGCTGGATGATGATCTTGTAACCCAGTGCCATCTCCTGGAGCAGGGCCTGATTGAGATTGACGATTTTTTTGCTTTTTTCGGGCAGCGGGAAGGTGCGATTGATGAAATACTTTTTCAGATTGTCAAAGATGCCGCGGCAAGGTGGGCGCAGCATTTCCATGATTTCCAGACGATGTTTGGCGGGTATTTTTTTACGGTTGAGTTCGCGAATCAGAGCAAAAATCTGTTTGGTCATTTCACCCATATTGGCCTGGGGTAAATCAGAGAGCCACTTTTTGGCCTTGCGCGGATGAAGCGGTAAAATGCTATTACTGACCTCGGCCTGTTCTGGTATGAGTAATTTCATGATTTTTTTGTCATTTATTTTCTAGTGCATATTATATCGAAAGAGACTTAAGGGTATAAAGTCGGGTCGGTAAACATGCACGGTATTCATCCCTGTTCTCAGCAAGTCTAGTTCAGATCTGAGAAATTGCTGTTTTTGAAGGGGCCCCTTTTTCTTCAACGACCAGTCTGGGAACCAGGTAGCCGGGCAGCTCCGCGCGCATGAAGTCGATGATTTGGCAGGCTTTTTTGCGATCTATGTCAAAATGCAGTCCTCCCTGAACCGGATCGAGCAGATGCAGGTAGTAGGGCATGACGCCGCAATCATGAAGCCGACGGCTCAGGGCGATCAGCGTGGCGGCGTCATCATTGATCGTTTGCAGTAAAACACTCTGGTTCAGCAAGGTGATGTTGGCGTTTTGCAATGCCCCCAAAGCTCGTTTTTCATCTGCTCCTAATTCATTGGCGTGGTTAGCATGTATCACCATGGTGATACGGAAACGCGACGCCTGCATCCAGCCAAGCAGGGCGGGGGTAATGCGCGCAGGCAGTACCACCGGCAAACGCGTGTGGATGCGCAGCCATTTTATATGCGCGATGCTTTCCAGGTCTCGGCACAGCGAAGCCAGCTTGTCATCGTCCAGCACCAGCGGGTCGCCACCGCTCAGAATCACTTCGTGAATATCAGTCTGCTCTCGTAAATAGGCCAGCGTGGTCGGCCATTGCGATGACAGCGCCTGAGCTTCGGTATAGGGAAAGTGGCGGCGGAAACAGTAACGGCAGTGGATGGCGCAGGCGGCGGTGCTGATAATCAGCGCACGACCGTGATATTTATGCAGCAGTCCGGGCGAGGGCATGGCATTCAGGTCGCCGACCGGATCGGTCTCGCCGCCTGGCGCATGTTCGGCCAGAGTCGGCAGAATCTGTAGCAGCAGCGGGTCGCGGGCATCCCCTTTGTTCATCTTGTTGATATAGGCCTGTGGCACGCGCAGGCGAAAATCGGGGTTCAGCTCAGTGTGTTCAAGCAGTAAAGATTCGAGTCCCAGCTGCTGCAGCAGCTCTGCCGGTGATGAAATAGCTTCGGCAAGCTGTCTTTTCCAGTCGCTTTTCGGGGCAGGCGGCAAAACAGTACAGAGAGATTGTGATTGCATATGTGAAAACTGAGCCTGTTCAGGGTATTATTACGCCAACTTAAAACATCCAGCGGCAGCTTAACAACATGGCTACATATAGTACAAATCAATTTAAAAACGGTTTAAAAGTTATTATCGACGGCGACCCTTATACGATTACAGAGAATATTCTGGTGAAACCGGGCAAGGGACAGGCATTCAACCGCGTCAAATTGAAAAACCTGAAAAACGGGCGCACGCTGGAGCGCACCTTCAAGGCAACGGAATCGCTGGAAGCGGCCGATGTGGAAGAGCGCGATGTTGATTTTTTATACAGTGATGGTGAAAACTGGCATTTTATGGAACCCGAAAGTTTCGAACAGCATGCCGCCGACAGTGTCGCCGTAGGTGATGCGGCCAAATGGCTTAAGGGTCAGGAGCACTGCGTCATGACATTATGGAACGATGCGCCGCTGTCAATTACCGTGCCAAATTTCGTTGAGCTGGCCGTGGCCCAGACCGATCCCGGCCTGAAGGGGGACACCGCTCAGGGCGGCACCAAACCGGCGACGCTGGAGACCGGCACGGAAGTAAAGGTGCCGCTGTTTGTTGAAACCGGTGATATTCTGAAAATTGATACCCGTACCGGTGAGTATGTGTCTCGAGCCTGATCGCTACCAACTGAATCGTATTCACTGATATGGTGATAGCAAAAGATAACTGGCCACCCGTCGCCAGTCTGGAAGTGATGAAAAAAAGGGCTCATATGTTGCACGACATACGGGCCTTTTTTCATGCCCGTGATGTTCTGGAGGTGGAGACGCCCCTGCTGGCCTCCGCCGGCACCACCGACCTGCACATAGAGAGCCTGCAAACGGTTTTTGCCGGGCAGCGCTACTATCTACAGACCTCGCCCGAACATGCCATGAAACGGCTGCTGGCCGAGTATGGCGCAGCCATCTTCCAGATTTGCAAAGTCTTTCGTGATGAAGAGCTGGGGCTGATGCACAACCCCGAATTTTCCATGCTGGAGTGGTATCGCCCCGGTTTTGATATGCATCAGCTGATGGCGGAAGTGGAAGCACTGGCCTCGACATTGGCGGGCAGCGATTTAAAGCCGTTTATCCGCCTCAGCTACAGGCAGGTTTTTGAGCAGTATGCCGGGCTGAATCCACATCAGGCCAGTGCCGGGGACTGCCGGGAGTGTGCATTGCAATACGGCATCGAGCAGCCGGTAGGGCTGGATGAGCAGAAGGATGAGTGGCTGGACTGGCTGCTGACGCAGCTGATATTCCCCGCTCTGCCTACCGATCAGTTCACCTTTGTTTATGACTACCCGGCCTCGCAGTGCGCCCTGGCTCGCCTGAAAGAGAATGAGCAGGGCGAGCTTGTGGCCAGCCGTTTTGAGCTTTTCTACGGTGACACCGAACTGGCCAACGGCTTCCACGAGCTGACGCAGGCCGGGGAGCAGCGGCAGCGCTTTGAAGCCGATAATGCAGCCAGAGCGGCGGAAAATAAACCGCAGGTAAAAATCGATGAGTATCTGCTGGCGGCACTGGAGAATGGCCTGCCGGACTGTTCAGGTGTCGCCCTGGGGCTGGATCGCCTGCTGATGGCGCTGGGCAAAGAAACTTCGATTGACCGGGTGCTGGCATTTCCCTGGGCACGTATCTAGGAGGCCGGACTGCTCTACCAGCCTCCTGGCTCGACTTTGTCGATGGCATGCATAATGTAGGGGATTGGGTCAACCGCTTTAAGGTAATGTATGACGCGGTGCCGCCGAGTGTGGAATTGCGGGCGCGGTGACGGCAAAACAGTTCAGGAAAACAGATATGGGTATGCTGATTAACGGCGAGCTGGCTGACAGCTGGCTGGATAAAGAGATCGAAGCCGGTGAGTTTAAACGCATGGAATCCTCCTTTCGCCACTGGGTGACCGCGGATGGCAGTGCCGGACCCAGTGGTGAAGCCGGCTTTAAAGCCGAAGCCGGGCGTTATCATCTGTATGTCTCGGAAGCCTGCCCGTGGGCGCACCGCACCGTGATAATGCGTCGCCTGAAAAAACTGGAATCGGTGATCGGCATCTCCTATGTCGAAGCCGAGATGCTCGACCACGGCTGGACCTTTTCCAGTGAAGGAAAATACCGCGATGCGCTGTTTGGTTATCGCTATGTCTACCAGCTGTATCAGCAGGCGGATGCCCACTTTACCGGCCAGATTACGGTACCGATTTTGTGGGACAAAAAACACAATACCATAGTGAATAACGAATCCTCGGAAATCATGCGCATGCTCAATTCCGCGTTTGATGCTCTGACGGATGTCGATACCGACTATTATCCCGAAGCCCTGCGCGCGCAGATTGAGCGTATCAATCAGCCGATTTATGAGCACATTAATAACGGTGTTTATCGCTGTGGTTTTGCCACCACACAGGCCGCGTATGAAAAGGCCTTTGACCATCTGTTTGACGAGCTGGATCGCGTTGAAGCGATTTTATCCACGCAACGTTACCTGGTTGGCGATCAGCTAACCGAAGCCGACTGGCGGTTGTTTACCACGCTGGTGCGTTTTGATGCAGTCTATGTCGGTCATTTCAAATGCAACTTAAAACGCATCGCTGATTATCCCAACTTGTCGAATTTTCTAAGAGAGCTTTATCAACTGCCCGGTATCGCCGGGACGGTCGACATCGACTACATCAAACGCCACTATTATTTCAGTCACACCAGTGTCAACCCTAGCCAGATTATCCCCAAAGGACCGGCGCTGAATTTTTCAGCCCCGCATGATCGAGCCATAAAATTTGGAGGTGCAGCATGAGTCTGGAATTACACCAAGTCACCACCGTGCCGGAAGGCGACGGCGTGGATGTGAAGCGGCTGTTGCCGTTGCCCGGCTTTATGAATTTTGATCCGTTTGTATTGTGGGATCATTTCAACATCGGGCCGGGACGCGGTTTCCCCGATCACCCGCACCGTGGTTTTGAGGCTATCACCTACATGTTCGATGGCGGCATGAAGCATAAGGATAATCTGGGCAATGAATCCTATGTCCGCGCCGGCGGCGCGCAGCGTTTTACCGCGGGCCGGGGTCTGGTGCATTCTGAAATGCCCGCCGAGACGGAAGAAAGCAACGGCATTCAGCTGTGGATAAATTTGCCACAGCGTCTGAAAAAAATCGAGCCGGGTTATCAGCAGGTCAATGCAGATGAGTTTCCGGTGATTGCACTGGCCGGTGGTCAGGCCAAAATATTGGTCGGTGAAGATTCCCCGCTGGTATTAAACACCAAAGTGATCTATCAGCACCTCACGCTGAAAAAAGAGGCGGGCTATTCGCTGATCCTGGCGCAGGGAATGCGTGGCATTGTTTATCTCATGCAGGGCGCGATCAAGGTGAATCACAATTTGGTTAAAGCCGACCAGGCCCTGTTTGTGGAACACGAAACGGTACTCGAATTTAAAGCGACGCAGGACAGCCGGTTTATGATCTGCATGGGCGTGCCGCACGGTGAACCTATACGGCAATACGGGCCTTATGTTGATTAAAAGATAGTTGGCAGTTGGCAGTTAAAAGCTTTTACCGCCGAGAAAATATAAATGCGAGTTGGATCGGAATAAAACTAAACCAAGATCAAAAGCTTTCACCGCAGAGGCGCTGAGGCGCTGAGGCGCAGAGAAAAACTTGTTTTTGATTGAGCGTATTCAGAATATCAGTGCGTACCTCTACGCTATGTCAGTAAAAAACACATAGAACAACCTTTATGTTTTCTCCGCGCCTCAGCGCCTCTGCGGTGAAAAAAAGATTTCGCCTTCCCCCACTAATTCAACATACCTAAAAAGTTTAATAACCACGGTAGAATCACCGCTGTGGCGAAGGCTGATAGTGCCATAGCCAGTGCCGAGAAAGCGCCCATTTCCGAGCTCACCTGAAAGGCGCGGGCGGTGCCGATGCCGTGTGCGGATATGCCCATGGCGATGCCTTTCACGCTATCGTCCTTGATGCGCATTAGTTCGAAAAGTTTGCTGCCGATGACAGCGCCGATGATGCCGGTGAGTACTACCAGAACGGCGGTGAGTGATGGCAGGCCACCAATCTTTTCGGAGATGCCCATGGCCACCGGCGCGGTGACCGATTTGGGTGCTAGCGAGAGTTGTGTCTGTAAACTCGCGCCTAGAAACCAGGCGATTCCAATCGAACTGAAAGCGCCAATGAGCGCGCCCGAGATAACGGTAATGGCGACGGGTAGAAACAGTTTTCTTAATTTGGAGCACTGCTGGTACAGCGGAATGGCCAGGGCAACAGTGGCAGGGCCGAGCAGGAAATGCACAAACTGGCCGCCCTCGAAATAGGTTTCATAAGAGGTGCCGGTGAACACAAGCAAGATGATTAGCGCGACCATCGAAGTCAGTACCGGGTTCAGCAGCGGGTTGGAATTGGCATAAATGTATAGCTGATGGGCCAGACTGTAGGTCACCAGCGTAATGGTGAGTCCCAGTAACGGGGTGGTGGATAGGTAGACCCAGATCGCGGCCAGGTCTCGTTCAATCATCTTTTTGAACCTTCTTCGTGAGCAGGCGTCGGCTTGCCAACATGATCGCTGCTGTCGCCGCCATGGTGATCACCGTGCTCAGTATCAGTGCAATGCTGATGGGCAGCCATTCATTAATGATGCGGTCGAAGTGCACCATCATGCCGACACCGGCGGGCACGAAAAGCAGGGAGAGATGACTCAGTAACGCAGTGGATGCTGAGTCGAGAGAGGTGCTGGAGCGTCCGCGCCATACCAACGTGATAAAAAGCATGATCATGCCCAATACCGGACCGGGCACAGGAATGCGCAGCAATAGCACGCTGATCTCGCCCGCTAACTGGTAGATTAAAAGTAGGGTTATGCCGTTAAGAAAATTCATCCCTGAGGATTATAGCCCGGATCTTCGCGCAAATTTATGAAACATCCGGGTTTACACTCTGACTGACCCCGTGCTTGCTGCTGGGCACGGTATCAGTTGTCTTCCCGACCGGTAATCAGCGACCCATGCCGCCACCGCCAGAGCCCATGCCGCCGCCAGACCCCATATCGCCACCGGGTTGCATCTTATGGCCTCTGTTAGCAGGTGGCTCCTCGGGTAAGTTCACCCCCTGCTCTCTGGCGCGTTCCTGCATGCGTTGGTGATGTTCCTGACGGATCTGCTCTCGCTCGGCATTGGTTTGCGCGGCACGCATTCTGTCGCGGAATTCGAGACGCTCTTCTTGCGTCATGAGCTGGCTGCCATAGATTTGATTCTGGTCCTGATCTTGTGTCTGGAGGCGATCCCGATTCTGATCTTGATCCTGAGCCTGAGCCTGAGCCAGGGCATAACCGGCAGGCAAAAGCAGAACAGTTGCTAGTGCAGAAATTACAAGTAGTGATTTCATAATTAACTCCTTACCATTGTGAATACGAGTTATATGACGACGACGGTCACTGCCGGCTGCTCAGTGGCTACGTCGTATCTTTGGCAAAAAGACGTACACGATTTCAGGTTTCTATAATAATGTGAACGGAGCTTCTGCACGGGGTAGAGTGCCAAAATATCGCTTTCACATACACCCTGAATTTACGGTGTAATCAACCGGGTTGTCAGTGGTGGAAGGGGGGGGTGGGGCGCATCATTAATGATGCGCTTGATGCTTTATCTAATGCTCAGGTGCATGGCCGAATCAGGATCATTTTTTATCCTTTTTTCGCCCGTAGCTGGAAATTTATTCCCATTTGAACTCAGCCAGCATTTTAACGTTGTCGTGATATTTAAGCTGCACGCCGGTGAGGAACTTGCGCAAAATCTGATCCTTGCAGGCGCGGTAATGTTTGTGACCGGCCTTGCGGAACAGTGCGCTTAATTCAGGCTTGCTTAAGGGAAGCTCAGCCAGTTCCATAATGTCCAGAATGTCATCGTCTTTAAGATCCAGAGCGATTTTTAATTTTCTCAGAATGATGTTGTTGGTCAGGCGTTTTTCCGGTTCAGGTTGGGGGCCGTCTTTTTTGCCGCGCTTCTCGTTAATGAAGCCATTGAGGAAAATGGCCAAATGAAGATCATTGCATTTCTGAAAGGCAGGATCATCTTCTTTCTTCAGCCAGTCGCTAATCTGAGCCCGGGTCACTTCATGCCCGGCCTGCTTAAATATGTCTATCATTTTCGAATCGCTGAGCTCGAAGCTGTAGCGAAGACGACGCAAAATATCGTTGTTGGTCATGGTAGGCCTTTAGTTAAATTTTAATTGGGATATGGGTGTGACAGTGGCTCATTAGCGCATGTAGGCATAGCCTTCTTCGTTCTGAAGCTTAATGATTTCAGCATCGGCCATGGGCACCATGTTGACAAAGCCGTGTATGTCAGCCGGGCTGAACCCCTGCATTTTTGCAGAAGCCTGACACATCCTGTATTCGATTCGGGTGGCAAGTTTCAGGTCTTGTGCGCGTTGCATCAAAGCTTTGTGTTTTTCATACTGGTTTTTTGCAAAAAACGGGATTGCCGAGCCATGTATTATAATGACAATCGATGCGTCAAACGGATCGTTGTTATAAAGTTTATTCAGAAGACTGGCCCGGTCTAAAATGTTGTTTATCTTTTTCTCGCTCCCCGCAGTCAGATCATACAAAACTTTTTGTGGCGCATAGCTCATCGTCGACGCCTCGGCACTTCCCCAGGGGGGGCTTTCCTGAGCGATGGCGAATGAGCAGACGTTTATAATAATCAGCAAGCTAATAAAAAATTTCATAAGTTATAATTCCACTGAATCCGGTATCAGCTATCGCGCAGTATGCCGAACGGGATGTTGAAAAGGGTGTTGTTGTCCGAGTTTGACGGTTCGGGTTATGGCCGGAACTTTAACAGGTTTTTTGCGGTTTTTCTGAACGGCCTTTCATCAGATTAAAAATAACCGACGCTGACCGCTTCTTCCTAAGCCATTAACAGCGGGATTGGGCAAAAGTAGATGCAATGCATTAGAATAGATTGCATTCACCGGCCGGGTAACTCCGAAAAATCAGCCGGTACCAATTGAATATCAATAATCGCGTATTTGGAGCAGGGCTATGAGAGTGATTCGTCGTTTTTTTGCATATGTGGCGTCAATTTTGGCCATTCTGATCATCACTTACGGCTATGTCTACTGGGGTAATCTGCTGGGCGAGAACACTCCTGCAGGTCAGGTGATTGCGTGGCTGTCGGGCGAAGAGACGAAATCGCTGGAGTTTCTCACCGAGTCCAAAGACTCCACTGCCAGACAAGATGCAGAGGCGGTGCCCGAGAGTGCGTTCAACGGCGATAAAGTTGAAGCGCAAATCGAAGCCGAGCCTGTTATTGATGTGCAAGATAGCGCCGCGCCTGCTGTGGATGATTCCAGCATTGCACTGAAACCGGCTGAAACACCTCCCGAGGCAGAAGCTGAAAGCGCTAAAAGCTCGACCTCTGAAACGGTGCCGACTGAGGCCGCCCCGATTGAAACAGCAGTCACCGAATCGCCTGCCGATGCCGGGGATGCGGCAGAGGCAAACATTGATACAAGTGAAGCTCGCAGGCAGCCGCTAAACGGCATTACCATGCACGATCTACTGATGCGTGCCCGCAATGCTTTTCACTACCGCGACTACGAAACAGCCATCGCCAGCTATCAGCAGTTGATTGAGCGAGCGCCTGATCACTTCGACGCCTACATAGAGCTGGGTGATGTCTATTCTTATCAGGGTAAGGAGAAGCAGGCCGCGGCAGCCTATTTCGAGGCCGCCGCAATTCTGGTGCGACTGGGTCAGGTTAATCGTGCCACCGCGTTAATGGGGCCGATAAGCCGGATGGATACCGACCGGGCCAGAGCGCTGCTTGATCTGATTGACGCAGCCCGGCGCTAATAACCGGCTGCAAATGAGATATGCCGATCAGGGCAGGTAGACGCCGAGGCGCTGTCCCAATTTTACTGTCTTGCCGGCGCTTATGGCTTCGTCCAGTTTGAACTTCTCTGTCGCCAGCACGATCACCGTTGAACCCAGATTGAAACGCCCCATCTCCTGGCCACGTTCCAGGCGAACTTCGCCTTTTTTGTAATCAAAGTGACGGATCTTTTTGGCGATGCTGGTGACCAGTCCATGCCATACCGTTTCGGTGGCAGAGACATTAATCGCTCCCACCAGAATCATCGCCATCGGGCCGTATTCGGTATCGAAAAAGCAGGCGACACGTTCATTACGGGCGAAGAGTCTGGGCACCGTGGTGACGGTGTGGTCAGCCACGCTGAACAGCCGCCCCGGAATGTAGGTCATGTGGGTGAGTTCGCCACCAATCGGCATGTGAATGCGGTGATAATCCCGGGGCGAAAGATAGATGGTGGCGAAGTTTCCATTGACAAAAGGCGCGGCCAGCTCTTCATCGCCGCCGACCAGCTCGAGCAGACTGTAGTCATGATTCTTGGCCTGAAACAGACGACTGTTTTCTATTTTGGTCGCCTGACTCACCGCCCCATCCACTGGGCACAGCCAGGAATTTTCGGTGTCGTCGAAAGGCCGGCATTCGGGCTTCAGGGCGCGGGTGAAAAAAGCGTTGAGACTTTCATACGCATGCCTGTCTTCAATTACCGCTTCGTGCATTTTGACCTCGTGCAGTGACGAGTAGGCGCTGATAATAAAGTTTTTTACCGGCCTGTACTTGATGCGCGCCAGCTTGAACATCAGCCACGAAATGGCATGGTGCGGCAGAATATAAAAAGGCGTGGATAGCACATAATTGAATAAAGGCGTTTTCATGTTAATGATGCTGGTGTTCGTTATGATCGGTGCCCTGTTTTTTCACCGGCACGGTAAGTTTGATCGTCTCGCCATTTTCCAGGGTGAAATCAAAATCAACCTGATCACCGGTTTTTAATTTTTTCACCGGGCCGAATAACATGATGTGATGGCTGCCCGCTTCCAGCACCAGCTTGCCGTTAGCCGGTATGATCAATGCGTCACTGTGTTGCATGGTCGCCATCTCGCCTTTCTGTTGAGTCTGGTGAAAGGTAATGCGCTTGAAGCTCTCGGAGCTGGCGGAGACGATTTTTACTGCTTCATCCCCGGTGTTTTTGATTTCCATGTAGGCGGCTAGAACCTTGCTTCCAGGCGGGGCTTCAGCGATCCACGCGCCCTCAAATTCAAGGTTTGAAGCAGCGCCGGCGCTCTGGCTGAAAAAGAGCAGTGAAAATAGCAGCGATAAAAATGGATATGTTTTCATTGGTCGAACCCTCATTATGGAGCCGCAGATTATAGGCGTTGACCCGCTAACAGGAAAGCGCTGCGCAGCCTGATCCATGCAGCGGGTTTTGTGCAGACGGAATCGGTAACGGCTAAAAATGTCGTGAAGCTGTATCCAGTGCTGAATGGCCCGCGCACATCAGGATGATTTTGAGGTACATAGAGTGGTAACATCCGTTGCTACTCGAGCGCATTCAAGCCTTTACCATCAGCTCACATTAATAATCGCAGAGATCTAGTCAACATGTCTGGCAATACTATCGGAAAACTGTTCACCGTCACCACCAGTGGCGAATCTCACGGCCCGGCCCTGCTGGGTATCGTCGACGGCTGCCCGCCAGGGCTGGAAATCTCCGAGGCCGATCTACAGCTGGAGCTGGATCGCCGCAAACCCGGTACCTCGCGCCACACCACGCAGCGTCGTGAGCCGGATGCAGTGAAAATACTCTCCGGCGTGTTCGAAGGCAAAACCACCGGTTGCAGCATCGGCCTGATGATCGAAAACGTCGACCAGCGTTCCAAAGATTACAGCAATATCATGAATACCTTCCGCCCCGGTCATGCTGATTACACCTATCAGCAGAAATACGGTTTCCGCGATTATCGTGGTGGTGGTCGTTCCTCGGCGCGGGAAACCGCGATGCGTGTTGCCGCCGGTGCCATCGCCAAAAAATACCTGAAAGACCGCTTCGGCATCAATATTTACGGTTATCTCTCCCAGCTGGGGCCGATTGAAATCGAGCACATTGACCTTGCCGAAGTGCGCAACAACCCCTTTTTCTGTCCCGATGCCGGCAAGGTCGAAGCCATGGAAGCCTTCATGGATGCCCTGCGCAAGGAGGGCAACTCGGTCGGTGCCAAAATTACCACCGTGGCCGAGGGCGTGCCGCCGGGTCTGGGTGAGCCGGTGTTCGATCGTCTCGACGCCGACATCGCACAATCGATGATGGGTATCAACGCCGCCAAAGGCGTGGAAATCGGCGACGGTTTCGCCTGTGTTGCCGCCAAAGGCACCGATTTCCGCGATGAGATCACCCCCCAGGGTTTTCTCAGCAATCACATGGGCGGCGTGCTGGGCGGTATTTCATCGGGACAGGCTATTGTCGTGCACACCGCCTTCAAGCCGACTTCGAGCATGCGCCTGCCGGGGCGCTCGGTGGATATCCACGGCGAGCCTGCTGAAGTGGTCACCAAGGGTCGGCACGATCCCTGCGTTGGCATCCGCGCCACCCCCATCTGTGAAGCCATGCTCGCGATCACGCTGCTCGATCATATGCTGCGCTTCAGGGCGCAGTGCGCTGATGTGCGGTCGCCGACACCGGTGATTCCCGCCAGCGCCGAACAGGGGTGAGGGCTGCTTCGGTGGCAGCGACGGTTCGCCAAAATAGCGTCGCCAGTCGCTGCGTTTCGCGGCATCCGTTTTATTCACCCGGACTGTTTTCGCATCCTGTTTTTTAAACGCTGTACCCGCAATGAATGACCAACGCGCCAGCCTGAGCCTTGTTCCTTATTGGCGGCTCAGCAGTTTCTATTTTTTCTATTTCGCCTCGCTCGGCGCAATAGTGCCCTACTGGAGCCTGTACCTGAAAGCACAGGGTTTCGGTGCCCAGGAAATCGGCACACTCATCGCCTTTATCCCCGCCACGAAAATTTTCGCGCCCTACATCTGGGGTTGGGTGGCTGACCATACCCAGCGCCCGATCACTATCATTCGCATTGCCAACCTGCTCGCCGTACTGGCGTTTATCGGCGTGTTTTTCGGCAACAGCTACTGGTGGCTGGCGCTGGTCATGTTCATGTTCAGTTTTTTCTGGAACTCCTCACTGCCGCAATTCGAAGCCACCACCCTGAATCACCTCAATAAAGAGATACACCGTTACAGCAACATCCGGCTCTGGGGTTCGCTGGGTTTTATTTTTATAGTGGTCGGGCTCGGCGAGTTTTTTCAAAGCCAGAGCATCGGCGGCTTACCCTTTTTTATTCTGGCCTTGCTGCTCGCCATCTTCCTGGTCAGCCTGGCCGTGCCCGAATGCTTGCAGGTCGAGCACGAAGAGCAGGGTCACATTATGAACGTGGTACGTCAACCGGTGGTGCTGGCATTTCTGGCGATATGTTTTTTAATGGTGCTCAGTCACGGCCCCTATTACACCTTTTACAGCATCTACCTCGAGGACCACGGCTACAGCCGCCGATTCATCGGCATCTTCTGGGCCGTCGGCGTCATCGCCGAAGTGGGCATCTTCCTGCTCATGCACCGCATCATTCCGCTGCTTGGCGTACGCCTGTTATTGCTCATTACCTTTGCACTCACCGCCCTGCGCTGGCTGCTCATCGGCTACTTTCCCGATAACAGCACCGTCCTGTTCATCGCGCAGTTATTCCACGCCTTTAGTTTTGGAATGTTTCATGCAGTGGGGATTTTGCTCGTGCATCAGTTTTTCAAAGGCAAGCATCAGGGCAGGGGGCAGGCGTTATATGCCAGCCTGAGTTTTGGCGTCGGCGGCGCAGCAGGCAGTTTGCTCAGCGGTTTGTTGTGGGATCGAATGGATCATTCTAGCTTGTTTGCGATGGCCGCACTGGCGGCCTTATTAGCGTGGGGGATAGTCTGGAAGTTTATACGAGTGGATATTAAGTAGGTCGGCAATCCTTTGCCGGCGTTTTTTTGATCTGTTTGCTGCCTTGTCGTGCTAACAATAACTGATTTTACTAGTATACTCATGCGTGGACTGTATATGGTTGATATATTGGCGCAATTATTAACCTTCATAATAAGTCATAACATTATGGGTAGTGGATAAGAGGGCTTAAAAGCGCTTTTCCATTTCATGCCGGCACATGAATAGAATATAGGGCATGCAACGGATTGTGCAGTAGTAGTCAGTTCTCGTTCTCAGTGCTTTTAGACTCATTTGATGTTAAAGACATAGCCTGAGTTCAGGCTATGTTATATCGGACAAGGCTCGGGTGGTTTCCAGCGGAAAAAAGGGAGGATACGCTTTTCGGGAGATCACCTCTAAATCCGAGCTGCCCCGGTCGGTCGACGCCCTCGCGGCATCGTAGCGGCCTGGTCAGTCGCGCCGGTGAATACGGCTTCATGGTGCCCCAACTGGCCTTGGCGTAGATTATCCCCTTATAGAAAGGGTGATCCGGGCTGCTCTGGATATGGCGTCTCTCACCGTCGCGCAGGGTGACTCATATGCTGCAACGACAGACACACATGTAACATGGAGGCATAGACTTTTTATATAGGGAGCTTAATTTTATTATGGCTCGACATTTGCTCATTTTAAAGATAACCTATCGGCCGATAATTCAACAATGATAATAATTTAGAGGACAATCCAAATGTTCACGAACAATCCTTTTGCTGAGCTTTCAGCATCTATACCACCCAATATAATGCAGGGCTATCTCGTTTTGATGGTACTGCTGGTTGTAGGTGGCACAATACTTGACATGATTCATAAAAAAAGCGCGCGGTACTTTTTCGAAAATGCGAAAAAGGCGAAGGCGAATGCGAAACGGTCAGTGGGTACTGGAGAAAAAGTAGGTCTCGCTATTTCAACGGTAACAAGCGAAGTATTAACTTCTTCTGAATTCTGCAACCCAAAGCGTAGACTTGCACATCTTTTGACCATGTATGGTTTCATTATATTTGTTGTTACTACCGTCATTATTATTTTTGGTTATTCAGCTCCTGAAGCATCCATGCCGACTATCCTGCCACTGCTCTGGCATATAGGTGCGCTTATGCTGGCTATTGGTGGTTACTGGTTCTGGTTTTTTATCCGGGTTGATGTCTCTGCAGAGGGCCTGCCATGGTATCGCCTGGAGCGTGCAGATTTGTTCATTGTCTCACTGCTCGCAACCTCAACTTTCGGATTGATCTGGTCTTTTCTGCAGTCACAAGGTGTTTCGATAGCATCAACCATTGCCTTCGCGTTGTTTGTCTTATCAAGCACGGTACTGTTTGGCGGCGTACTATGGTCCAAGTTTGCACATATGTTCTTCAAGCCTGCAGCAGCTTTTCAGAAAAAAGTTACCAGAGCGGATGGTTCAAGGGAGAATTTGCCTCTTGATTATGATTTGACGGATCCTGCCGTACAGCAAAGGTTTCCGGATATCCCTCAGTATATGGGTAAAAACCCTCCAAACATGGGGCTTGGTATTAAGCGTGAAGCGCCTAACCATTACTAATTTAAGAACAGGAGAATAATAAAATGCCAACTTTTGTATATATGACGCGTTGTGATGGCTGTGGCCACTGCGTAGATATTTGTCCTTCGGACATCATGCATATTGATAAGACGCTTCGCCGTGCTTACAACATTGAGCCTAACATGTGCTGGGAATGTTATTCCTGCGTTAAGGCCTGCCCAATGCACGCCATTGATGTTCGCGGTTATGCGGATTTTGCTCCATTGGGTCACTCGGTACGTGTGCATCGTGATGAAGAAAAAGGCACCATTGCCTGGCGCATCAAGTTCCGCAACGGTAAAAAAGACATGGAGCTGCTGGCGCCTATCACGACCAAGCCCTGGGGCGAATTTATTCCCCAGCTTGCTGATGAGTCCGCTCCTAGCAAAGAGATGCGCGATAGTCATCTGCTCTACAACGAACCTAAATACATTCGTCTCGATGAAGGTGGTCTCCACACGCTCGAGTCCAATGGCTTGACATTGAAAGCAGGAGTATATTACTGATGGGCTACAAGACAATTATTGAAGACGATATCGACGTCCTGGTCGTTGGTGCTGGTTTAGGCGGTACTGGTGCGGCATTTGAAGCAAGATATTGGGGCAAGGACAAGAAGATTGTCATTGCAGAAAAAGCCAATATCGATCGTTCAGGTGCGGTAGCCCAGGGCCTTTATGCTATCAACTGTTATATGGGTACACGCTGGGGTGAGAACAACCCGGAAGATCACGTCCGTTATGCTCGTATGGATTTGATGGGCATGGTTCGTGAAGATCTCGCCTTCGATATGGCGCGTCACGTTGACTCCGCTGTACACCAGTTTGAAGAATGGGGTCTGCCCCTGATGAAAAACCCAGAGACAGGTAAGTACCTGCGTGAAGGGCGATGGCAGATCATGATTCACGGTGAATCATACAAGCCGATTGTTGCAGAAGCAGCGAAAAAATCAGCAGACAAGGTATTCAACCGTATCTGCGTAACCCATCTGCTGATGGATGACGCCAAAGCGAACCGTATCGCGGGTGCTGTAGGCTTTAATGTACGTACTGGTAACTACCATGTATTCAAGTCCAAAACCGTAATCTGTGGCGCCGGTGGTGCATCCAATATCTTCAAGCCGCGTTCAGTCGGTGAAGGCGCGGGTCGTGTCTGGTACGCACCATGGTCATCTGGATCTGCGTATGGTCTTATGATCGATGCAGGCGCAAAGATGACTCAAATGGAAAACCGTATCGTACTGGCCCGATTCAAAGATGGTTATGGTCCTGTAGGCGCATACTTCCTGCACCTCAAGACTTATACACAAAACTGTCTGGGTGAAGAGTATGAATCCAAGTGGTTCCCGGCTCTAACGGAAATGGTAGGTAAAGAATATCTGGATACGGAAGGTCAGCACTTGTCTCACAAGCCAATACCGACCTGTTTGCGTAACCATGCATTTATTTCAGAAGTAAATGCCGGTCGTGGTCCGATCCACATGGTCACTATGGAAGCCTTCCAGGATCCTCATCTTGAAGAGATCGGCTGGCACAACTTCCTGGGTATGACTGTCGGTCAGGCGGTACTTTGGGCTGCAACTGATGTTGATCCTAAATACGAAAACCCTGAATTAACAACTTCTGAGCCATACGTAATGGGTTCGCACGCAACGGGTTGTGGTGCATGGTGCTCAGGTCCTGAAGATGTGTCTCCTGACGAATACTTCTGGGGCTACAATCGTATGACCACAGTCGAAGGTCTGTTTGGCGCGGGTGATGCCGTAGGTGGCACACCTCACGCATTCTCATCGGGTTCTTTCACAGAAGGTCGTCTGGCTGCTAAAGCTGCCTGTAAATATATTGATGATGGCAAAGCAGAAGGCATCCGTGTTTCTGAGACGCAGATTGAAGATCGCAAAAAAGAAATCTACAAGCCAATGGAAACGTATACTGTAGGCAGTAACGAAGTTGTTGCCGGTACGGTAAATCCAAACTTCATTAACCCACGTCAGGGGCTTGATCGTCTGCAGAAGATGATGGACGAGTACTGTGGTGGTTTTGGTGTGAACTACATGACCAACGAAAAGCTTCTCCAGATCGGTCTTAAGAAAATGAAGATTTTTGAGGAAGATCTGGAAAAAGTTGCTGCTCAAGATATCCATGAATTACTGCGTGCATGGGAACTGAAGCATCGTTTCCGAACTTCCGAGAGTGTCTTCCAGCATACGTTGTTCCGTAAGGAGACACGTTGGCCTGGTTACTACTACCGTGGTGATGCGATGAAGCTGGATGATGAAAACTGGCATGTACTGACAGTTTCTCAGCGTGATCGTAAAACAGGTGAGTACACAATGGAAAAAGCGCCTTGTTACCACCTGGTAGGTGAAAACGAGGAATAAGCAAATAAAGGCTTTATTTTGCTACAAACAGGGTAACAATATTTGCGTTAACCTGTTTGTGTAAAAAAAGGGACCGGCATGTTTAGTGTTGGTCCTTTTTTTATTATTATATAAAGAGTGGAATAATCACTATTGTGAACAATATTGGAAAACATTGTGTTTTTTAATGGAGCTTGTTTGATGAATATTATTGAAAAAACAGATGAAGAAATTTTAGCGCTGGCAAACCCGATGTGGGCGGACCTTGTCAAATACTCGAATGAAAAAAACTACGGTGCTTTCACCCGTAATTTTTCATCTGCTCTGCAAATGGGCGCTAATGAAATAGAGATGGGTAAGCAGTTTGCAAGAAGCGATCTGGCGAAAAACCTGTCTGAAGATTATGAATATCTTGGTATTATTCGTCGTGGTGAATATGTGACGGTTCTGTATAAGCAGAGAAATAGCAAGGACGGTAGTGAATGGCTGGGCAGACTGGTGCTGGGTTATGAAAATGACAAGATAAAAATCTTTGGTGCTACGTTGTTCTAAGACAGACTTATATAAAGCAGGCTATTCTAGTTATGTCAGATATAATACAAAATGAAAAATTTGTTGAACTAAGTTATAAGGTCATCGACAAAGAAACCGGTGACGTACTTGTTACTATCGATTATCCCCTCGGTTATGTTCATGGTGTGAACGATGTTCTGTCAGAACAGGTGACTAAAGAGCTGGATGGTAAAAAGGTGGGTGATGTCATTGAGGTGCCGGTTGACACTAAGCTATTATATGGTGAGAGAGATGAGTCGCTGGTGTTTACCGATCACATCGAAAATGTTCCAGAGGAATATCGGGAAATCGGTATGACCATTACCATGGAAAATGAAAAAGGCGAGCCCAAAAATTTCATCGTCACTCGCTTCGATGATAAAACATTAACCGTCGATGGAAATAATCCGTTGTGTGGAAGAGACGTTATTTTCACGTTGGAGGTACTGACCATACGTGAAGCAACTGAAGAAGAAATCGACCTTGGCGGTGCAGTAGGCGCGGAACCGGATATCAATGAAATTCTCAAATAATTATATTTTTTATCCAGACAATAAATCCCTGGAAAAAGCGGTTGAACACTATAAATCTTTGGTTTCTGATGATGAGGCCAGCAGCGCTGACGCTGATAACAGGGTGACGGTGCCGGATAATTTTATTTATACACGCGGCAATTTTGAGCAACACCGTTACAGTGCCAATGTGTTCACAAATGC
>JAVVEE010000001.1:126214-152576 GCA_032251315.1 Gammaproteobacteria bacterium | reverse complement strand
GTGCAGGCAGATGGTCAGAACATTAAGCCCGTGGAAACCGACGAGTTACGTATCGGAGTGGCCGAAACCTATGACGTGATCGTGACGTTGCCGGATTCACGCGCCTACACCCTGTTCGCGGAGACGATGGACCGTAGCGGTTATGCACGCGGCACCCTGGCCCCGAGCCGGGGAATGTCGGCGGAGGTGCCCGAACAGCGTCGCCGACCCATGCTCACCATGGCCGATATGGGCATGATGATGCACGGCGACATGGACGGCGACATGGACGGCGACATGGACGGCATGGACGGTGAGATGGAAGGCATGGACCATGAGGGAATGGGCCATGACATGCCGCAAAATGCTTCCGGCGACGGGCAGGGCATGGAATTACCGACGAGCGAATTGATGCAGAGCATCCAGCACGGCCCGGACCAGCATGGCCCGGCCAGCATCACCATGGCTCAAACCGCCTACCGTCGACTCGACTATCCGGGGGCGGGGCTGGGCGATGACGGCTGGCGCGTGCTCACCTACGGCCAGTTGCGTACGTTGAAAGAACACTATGACCGCCGACCGCCGACGCGCCAGTTCGACCTGCATCTGACCGGCAACATGCACAAGTACGTCTGGGGCTTCGATGGCAAGAAGTGGTCACAGTCGAACATGATCCGCTTCCAGTATGGCGAGCGACTGCGGATCAATATGATCAACGACACTATGATGAGTCACCCGATTCACCTGCACGGCATGTGGATGGATCTCTACGCAGGGGCGGAGGATTACGGCGACAACCCGCGCAAACACACGGTGATCGTCCAGCCGGCGGAGTTGCTGACTGTGGACATCAGCGTCGATGCTCCCGGGCAGTGGGCGTTCCATTGCCACCTGCTCTATCACATGGAGGCCGGCATGTTCCGCACCGTCGCCGTGATCCGCTCACTCGAAGGAGGGCCGATCAATGTCAAATCGTAACTCCCGCAACTGGAAGGTGCTCGTGCTCGCAATGTTACTGGTGGGTTCCGTCCGGGCATGGGCTCAGGAGGCATCCGACATGCCGGGCACGATGGATCACTTGATGCACGAGAAATCGGCCGCGCAGTATGACGAATCAGCACCGCGGGCAGCGCAGATCGAACCGGTGATCCCCAAAGGCATGACGCTGGAGGAGGTGTTCGATATTGCCGAGTCACCGCCGCCCACCAACTTCCCCGAACCGATTCCCGATGACAGGCTCTACGCTTTCATATTGTTCGAGCAGCTAGAATATCGCGTCGCGAACGACGAGACGGACGATCATCTCGGCTGGGAGGCCCAGGGCTGGATCGGCGGCGATTTCCACAAGTTCTGGTGGAAGCACGAGGGCGAGGCGGTTTTCGAAGATCCGGATGAGGGGGAGATGGAAACCGATCTGCTCTATTCCCGCCTAATCACGCCGTTCTGGAGCTTCCAGCTGGGCGTGCAATACGCCAACACCTGGGGCGAAGGCGACGACGAAGACCGCTGGTCCGGTGTGATTGCACTGCAGGGTCTGGCGCCCTACATGTTCGAACTTGATAACTCGCTCTACATCTCCGAAGACGGTGACTTCACCCTGGACATTGAAGCCGAGTATGACATCCGCATCACCCAACGCCTGGTGCTGCAGCCGCGGGCCGAAATGGGGTTTTCCTTTCAGGGTATTCCCGAACGCAGCCTCGGTACGGGCATGACCAGCGTCAAGCTAGACCTGCGCCTGCGTTATGAAATCAAGCGCGAGTTTGCTCCCTATTTAGGAATTCGCTCCAGCTTCCTCGTTGGCGAAACCGACAATTTAGCAGAGGCGAGTGGGGAGGATACTGAGCAGCTCTTATTTCTGGCAGGCGTTCGCTTTGCTTTCTAGTTATCATAGATGATAATTAAATAATTAATTTATAGTAAATTATCATGGAGGTTAATTTAATAAATTGCTTTTTATGTTAATTATGGTAACCTAATGCTATAGAGTTAGCATGAAGGTTGATTTATGAACACGCAATTACATGAATTAGTGCTGGAAGCTTTGGCGATAGCCAGAAAACAGGGGCTAAATCAGAAAGCCATCGCTACAATTTCCAATCTGGATGAAGTGGGCCTGTCACGACTCAAAAAAGCCGATGATGCCAAATTCAGTACCCTGCAGGAGTTGGGCAAGGTTCTGGGAAAAAAACTGATCTGGGTTGATGACAGCAACGATCTCCCCTCATTGGTGCAGAAGGGTGAGTTGTTTGATTTCAGGTAACCACCGGTGAAAGATCGTATTGCTGTGGTCTGGACGCGCCTTGGGACGCAACCCGCTAAAATGGGCACCCTGACGGTGACTGATCGGGAAAGCCGTTTCACTTATGAGCCCGGCTATGCTGAAACAGGGCTTCGGGGCCTGGGACTGGCCTATCCGCCCGCCAGTTTTGACAGCACCATCAGCCGTTTGCGCACGGAATATTTTGACGTGCATCCCCCTTTGCAAGGCCTGATCCCACCACGCTCTGAACGCAACTTTCAGCGCGCCCTGCTATTAAAGTATCTCAATAGCATAAACATAAACCTTGCCCCGGGATTTGAAACCGACTGGGAAATGCTGATTCGTTCCGGCCATGGTGCTATTGGTCATCTGGATGTGTTTGCCGATGATCAGGCCGCGCTGCAATGGTATGCCACCCCATCCAGACAAGGGCTGATGGAGCTGGATGAAAAGTTCGGGTTTAGCCTGAAAAAATTTATGACCTGGTTCGATGGCGACGCGGAGGCTTTGATCGATGTATTAGGCCCCACGCCGAGTGTCGGTGGTGCGATCCCGAAAATTCCATTGTCCATTAACCGCGCCGGCTGGGATGGACGCATCGGGTTGCCGACACGATTTGGGGATGCGGATAGAACCGATATCCTGTTAAAGCTTGAGAACACTAATGACTATCCCGGCATTATTGAACTGGAGGCGCTGGCTCTTGAAATGCACCGGGCGGCCGGTTTTGAGGTCCCGCGCTACTGGTCCGTGGAGGTGAACGGATTGCGCGCGCTGGCGATAGAGCGCTTCGATCGAACCGGCACTGGTAGTACTGTTTTCATGGAGTCGATGTACTCTGTACTTGCCAGTGGTAGCAAGGCCATCAGCACACATTACAGTGCGACCTATGACAATATCGGCCAGGCCCTGGATAACAGCAGATTACAGATTGTGGGTGATCGTAAGGCTGCAAAATTGCATCTGCTTGAGCGGGTGATCATGGCGTTACTGACCGGTAACGGCGACCTGCATTTGGAGAATCTGGCGATTATCGAGCGTAACGGTGTATTGACCTTCTCCCCCGTGTACGATCCTACGCCAATGCGGGCCTACAATATCCATGACATGCTTTTCCCGCCGGGGATGAGTTTTGGCGGTTACGGCGATTTTCCGGAAGACTGGAAAGGCGATGAGCCGATCAACTTTGCTCAGGCGATGCCGCGCTTTATTAAATCACTGGGGATTTCTAAAAATACTTACCTGGCTTCACTGGCGCGCTTACTGGCGGCGACGGTGGATTATCCGGCGCGTATCGCCGCATTGACTACCCTTCCCGCTGATAATAAAGGCCATCTTATTGGGATTCATCAGCATATTCGTCAGCTGTTCGAAAATAGTTAGATTAATAAACTAAGAATATTTAGCAGCGGCTAACTTTGAATAGCGCGGAAAAGCACATACGGCGCAATGTCCGATGGTTGTTGTGCCTTACCGTTCTATGCGCGAATAACTGACTTCAAGAATGGTAAAGGTGGCTTCCCTTTCGGGCAGTTGCAGGCTGAATTCGTCGTCCAGTGATTTACCTAGTAGGGCTTTGCCCATGGGCGAGTCCATGCTGATGTAGCCGAGTTTGGGATCGAGTTCATCGGGGCCGACGATGCGATAGATGTTTTCATTGTCGTGGTCATCAACGAGATGAACCCAGGCGCCAAAAAATACCTTGTCCCGGTTCTCGGGAATGCGGTCAACCACCTTGATGCCTTCCAGACGTTTTCTTAAATGCCGAACCCGGGCATCGATTTCGCGCAACTCTTTTTTGCGGTAGATGTATTCAGCGTTTTCCGAGCGATCACCTTCGGCGGCGGCCGCTGACAGTGCGCGGGTGACTTCGGGGCGGCGCTTTATCCAGAGAAAATCCAGCTCTTCACTCAGGCGCTGTTTGCCTTCGGGAGTAATGTATTTCGAACTCGGTGGCTGAGGTGGTCGATATCGGCCCATGGGATTAATCTCGGTGTTTCGCTGAGGAGGGTAAAAGCCGGATTGTAATATGAATGCTTTAGCTAGAGGCGATAAATAAATTCAATAGCCATAATCTTGACTTGAGCTAGCGTCGGGCGCCCAATGAATTTCTGAGATTTACTAACAAGGTGCATGGAAAGGATACCCTTCAATCAAGGCCGTCAGCAGCAGGGATGCTGCTGCCGAGCGTACACGGATGTATTCTCAGCGCGTCTTGATTGAAGGGTATCCTTTCCATGTGACTCAATAATAGATATGTAGGGGGTGGCTATGACCAACTCAACAGACACTGAAAACAAGAATATGACTGAACGTAGAGTGGGCCGACAGGACCGCCGGGCCACTGGTGAAAGGCGTAATGAAGAGCGGCTGAATCACATGAAGGGCGAGTATCGAAGTAGCCGGCCGCGCAGGGAATCGGATGCGGTGGGAAAGATGGTGGAAGGCGACTGGTGGTGGAGTGGCGGCTGATTTTTAAAAAAGTTGGCAGTTATTAGTTGGCAGTTGGCAGATAAAAGCTTTTAACCGAAGGGCTTTGTAAATAAAGGTTTTCTCTGCGCCCTCTGCGCCTCTGCGGTGAATGCTTTTTAAAAAAACAATTCAGCATAATCATTCAGACAGATGCCGGGTCGTTTCGTAGACGGCGATAGCGGCGGCGCAAATTACGTTCATGGAGGAGTTCATGCCCAGCATGGGGATGTGGATGCAGTGATCGGATGCTGCCAGCAATTGATCGTTCACGCCTTTGGCTTCGCTGCCCAGGATAAGGCAGATTTTTTCAGCCGGTTTGAAATCGAATTCGCGGATATCGGTGCTGTGATCGGTCAGTTCCAGGCTGATGACGGTATAGCCCTGCTGCTTGAGCTGTTTTACGGTTTGCACCGCATCGGTCACGGTGCTGTGAGGGACATACCTTTCAGAAAAGCGTGACACCTTGCTCGATAGCGGATTGATGGGTGCTGCGTTGTCGCCGGCCAGATAGAGGTGTTCGACGCCCTGCGCGTCACACAGCCGAAACAGGGCGGCGATGTTTTTCGATAAAACAATGTTGTCGGCGAGGATGCAGAGCGGGTACTTGAAACGGCCCTGGTCATGATCCTCGTAGCCGAGTTTTCGGTGCTTCATTCGCGTTAGGTGTCAGTGCCGACCCGGATATTAATAATCATTTCACCGTTCTTTTCTTCCGTGCTAATAATGTGGTGGCCGTTAATACGGCACCAGGCGGGAATGTCGCTGAGCGCGCCGGGGTCGGTGCAGGTCACTTCCAGGGTGTCGCCGGGTTGCAGTTCATTGACCCTGTTCTGGGTTTTGATGACGGGCATGGGGCACAGGGTTCGGCGCGCATCGAGTTGATAATCAGACATGCCATTCCTGTTTTATTTCCGCCGCAGGCATGGGGGAGACATCGAGCAGGGTCGCTTCGCCCTCAAGCGGGGTGAATTTCACCGTCACACTCTCGGCTTCGCGGCCCTGGCTGAAACGGGCGGCAACACGCGCCGCCTGTTGCAGATCGGTGTCGCTGAGCACGCCGTCGACCAGTGTCAGCGGGCCATTGTGGCTCTTGATTTCGAGCGTGGAAAACTGATTGCGGTAACCGTGAAGGAAGTTGTTTTCACCGTCTTCCCGACTGACGATCAGCTTGTAGTGCGGCTGTGGGCGAAGGTGGCGTCCCACCTTGAGCAGCATGATATCGTCTAGCTCATACTCTTTCTTGTCGCGCGCCTGCCACAGATCCACCAGTTTCCGGGAGTAGTTTTTATCGGTGAGAAAACAGCAGCCGCCTGCGGGCGAGGCGTAGTCCTCGAAACCGAACTCCTGGGCCAGCGCCATCTGCGGTTTGCGATTGCGGCCATGAAAAGCGAGCAGTTTTTCTCTGTCCACCCAGCCTTCACGTTCGGGCAGGGTGGGGGCAAGGTTCTTCGCGCACAGCGGGCGCAGCAGCAGGTCATCCGCGCCCGATTCACGCACCACCACCGGCAGCAGATCCTTGCGCTGCGACATCGGGCGCTGCCCGATCACTTCGCCGGTGATGATGAAATCAAAACCGTGGGCTTCCATCCACTCTTTGGCCTTGCTCACCATGAAAATCTTGCAGTCCAGGCAGGGGTTCATGTTGGCGCCGTAACCGTGTTTGGGGTTGATCACCACGTCTTTATATTCGTCGATGATGTCCACAATATGCAGCTTGATGCCCAGCTGCTCGGCGCTCCATAAGGCGTTGTTGCGTTTCACTTTTTTGGAATCGCGTTTGCGGATGGCGTGGGTGTGGCCTTCGACGCAGAAGCCGGTGAAAAAATTGATGCCCTCGACATGGATGCCCTGTTCCAGCATGAGTCTGGCAGCCAGCAAAGAATCGAGTCCGCCGGATATCAGGGCAACGGCTTTACGGGGTGTGCTCATACGCGTGATACAACTAGCTTGAAAAAAGGACGGTTATTCTAACAATATGGCCGAGGATGAAACAGCATAGATTGGCGGGCTAATAGAAATGAGTGTGATAAATGAGTGCCCAAAACGTGCGCCAGCCTCGTTCCAGTGCGGATCTTAATGTATACTTGCGCGTCACCAATAAAGTAGATTTATTAATGAGTTACGACGTATCGACATTTCAGGGCCTGATCTTCGCGGTTCAGGATTACTGGCAAAAGCAGGGCTGCGCCATTTTGCAGCCCCTGGATCTTGAAGTAGGCGCGGGCACCTTTCATCCTGCCACTTTTTTACGCGCCATCGGCCCTGAACCGTGGCGCGCCGCCTATGTGCAGCCCTGCCGCCGACCCACCGATGGCCGTTATGGCGAAAACCCTAATCGCCTGCAGCACTATTACCAGTTTCAGGTGGTGCTAAAGCCATCGCCGGATGATATTCAGGATCTGTATCTGGGGTCGCTGAAGGCGCTGGGCTTTGACCCGTTGGAACACGATATCCGCTTTGTCGAAGACAACTGGGAATCGCCCACGCTGGGCGCCTGGGGGCTGGGCTGGGAGGTCTGGCTTAACGGCATGGAAGTGACCCAGTTCACCTATTTTCAGCAGGTCGGCGGTCTGGAGTGTCGCCCGGTCACCGGCGAAATCACCTACGGCCTGGAGCGGCTGGCGATGTATTTGCAGGAGGTCGAAAGCGTGTTTGATCTGGTCTGGACACGCGGCCCGCAGGGCGTGGTCACCTACGGCGATGTCTTTCATCAGAATGAGGTGGAAATGTCGACCTATAACTTTGAGCAGGCCGACACCCAGTCTATGTTCAACTTATTTGATACCTGTGAAGCCGAAAGTGCGCGCCTGATCGAACTGGGCTTGCCGCTGCCCGCCTACGAAATGGTGCTGAAAGCCTCGCACACCTTTAATCTGCTCGATGCCCGTCATGCCATTTCGGTGACCGAGCGCCAGCGTTTTATTCTGCGTGTGCGTACCCTGTCGCGCGCCGTGGCGCAGGCCTACTACGATTCGCGCGAGGCGCTGGGCTTCCCCATCTGTAAATCTATAGAGGTGAAATCGTCAACAGGAGAAAGAGCATGAACAAGGACCTGTTGATTGAGCTGGGCACCGAAGAGCTGCCGCCCACGGCATTGAGAAAATTATCCGAGGCCTTCGCTCAGGGAGTGGCCGAGGGCCTGGCACAGGCCGGATTTGAAACCGGCCATGTGTACGCTTATGCCGCGCCGCGCCGTCTGGCATTGTTGATCAAATCAGTGCCCGCCTCACAGCCGGATCGCGACGTCGAACGCAAAGGCCCCAGTGTCAAGGCCGCTTATGATGCAGAAGGCACGCCCACCAAAGCACTGGAAGGTTTTGCCCGCTCCTGCGGGGTGGGGATTGACGAGCTGGCGCAGGAAGAGACCGACAAGGGCGCGTGGCTGGTGTTCAGGAGTAATGAAAAAGGCAGGCCGCTGGCCGATTTGCTCCAGGGCATTGTCGAACAGTCACTGACCGGATTGCCCATCCCCAAACGCATGCGCTGGGGTGACAGCGACGCAGAATTTGTCCGTCCGGTTCACTGGCTGGTGCTGCTGCACGGCGGCGAAATCATCGCGGCCGAAATCATGGGGCTGCACAGTTCGCGCGAAACTTTTGGCCACCGTTTTCACGCCGCTGGCGCACTGGCTTTGCCCGAAGCCGGCGCTTACGCCGAGCAGCTGCGCAGCGATGGTTTTGTGCTGGCCGACATGGACGAGCGTAAAAATGTCATTCGCCAGCAGGTGGAAATTGCCGCCACCGAATTAGGTGGACAGGTGGTGATTGATGAAGCGTTGCTGGAGGAGATCACCGGTCTGGTGGAGTGGCCGGTGGCAGTGGTGGGCGAATTTGATGTCGAGTTCTTGCAGGTGCCACCGGAGGCGCTGATCAAGACCATGCAGGACAATCAGAAATATTTTGCCGTGCTCGATGCCGAGGGCAAGATAAAGCCCTATTTCATCACCATCAGCAACATCGACAGCAAGACCCCGGAAAAGGTAAAAGCCGGTAACGAGCGCGTCATCCGTCCGCGATTTTCCGACGCGGCTTTTTTCTGGAATCAGGATAACAGGCAGCCGCTGGATGCATTCCTGCTGCGTCTGGATCAGGTTGTTTTCCAGAAAAAACTGGGCACCACCGGCGAGAAGAGTCAACGCATTGCCAAGTTGTCAGAATACATCGCGCAGCAATTGGGCGTAGAAACTAAAGCCGCCAGCCGCGCCGCACTGCTGAGCAAATGCGATTTGATGAGCGACATGGTCGGCGAGTTCCCGTCACTGCAAGGGGTCATGGGGCGCTACTATGCGCTGGCCTCGGGTGAAGAGGCGGGCGTGGCCGCGGCCATTGAAGAGCACTATCTGCCGCGCCACGCCAGCGATGCCCTGCCTGCCTCGGTCACCGGGCAAATTGTCGCTATCAGCGACCGGCTGGATACCCTGGTGGGCATTTTCGCCATCGGACAAAAACCCACCGGCGAGAAAGATCCCTATGCCCTGCGCCGGGCGGCGATTGGCGTGCTGCGCATTCTAATCGAGTGCCGGCTGGATCTGGATCTGGAAGTTTTGATCGCGCAGGCGGCGGAATTATTGGCAGATAAGGTCGACGCAGATAAAGCCCGGACAGAGGTGTTTGATTTCATGCTGGAGCGGCTGCGCGCTTATTATAGTGATCGCGGAGTGCCGATCGATGTCTTTGAGGCGGTCGCGGCACTGCGCCCCGGTCGGCCTCTGGATTTTGATCAGCGCATCAAGGCGGTGAGCGCTTTCCGCGCCCTGCCCGAAGCGGCCAGTCTGGCCGCAGCGAACAAGCGCGTGGGAAATATCCTGAAAAAATCACAGGTCGCGGTCAGCGGTTCGGTCGATCCAGCCCTGCTTCAGGAAGACGCCGAAAAGTCGCTGCATAACCAGCTGGCGACATTGCGCCCTGAGGTGGAAGCCCTGTTTGATGCCGGTGATTATGAGCAGGCCTTGCGCCGGTTATCGGCACTGCGCGAGCCGGTGGACAGCTTTTTTGATGCGGTGATGGTGATGGTTGAGGATGAGGTCATCAAAAATAATCGCATTAACCTGCTGGCCCAGATGAGCGCGTTGTTTTTACGTGCGGCGGATCTGTCACGGCTGCACCAGCAGGAGTAATGGCGATGAAGCTGATTATTCTCGACAGAGATGGTGTGATCAATCAGGACTCGGATGATTATATAAAAAATCCGGATGAGTGGATTCCGCTTGCGGGCAGTCTTGAGGCCATCGCCAGGCTGAACAGTGCCGGTTATACCGTGGCGGTGGCGACCAATCAGTCCGGCCTGTCACGGGGCTATTTTGAACTCAGGGATCTGTCGGCCATGCATCGAAAAATGGAGACCCTGTTGTCCGAGCATGGGGGTCAGATCGATGCGGTGTTTTACTGCCCGCACGGCCCCGATGACGGTTGTGATTGCCGCAAGCCGAAGCCGGGCCTGCTGCATGAAATTGGTGAGCGGTTTCAGGTTGATCTGAACAACGTCTATTTTATTGGCGATACCATCAGCGATATGAAAGCGGCTGCTGTCAGCGGCGTAAAACCCGTTCTGGTGAGAACCGGCAAGGGTGAAACTACCGAGCGGCTGCTGCAAGAAAATGGCTTTCCCCATGTTCCTGTTTATCATGATTTGAGCGCAGCGGTAGACAGCATTCTGAGTGGTGCATTAAAATCCCATGTCTGAAGTCGAAATCCCTTCAAGAACCGTTTTGTATCTGCGTTCAGCCGTCTATTGGCTGGGAATGGTGCTGTCAGCAGGGGTTATCGGCTTGTTGACCGTGCTTACCTTTCCCCTGCATGTGGACCGGCGTTTCAGGTTTGCGCAGTCGTTTGCGCGATTTAATTTATGGCTGATCGAAAAAGTCTGCAAGCTCAGCTATGAAGTCGAGGGGCTGGACGAGATTCCACAGAGCGGCGCGGTGGTTCTGTGCAAGCACCAGTCGACCTGGGAAACCCTGATGCTGCAAATCGATTTACCCTCGGTACGCTGGGTGCTGAAAAAAGAGCTGCTGATGTTCCCGTTCTTTGGCTGGGGGCTGGCGCTGATGAAGCCGATCGCCATTGACCGCTCCTCGGGCAGAAGGGCGGTGACGCAAATGATCGAGCAGGGCAGGGAAATGCTGAAGGATGGTTACTGGGTGGTTGTCTTTCCGGAAGGCACCCGGGCGAAACCGGGCGAGCAGAAGCGCTACAAGGCCGGGGGCGCCATGCTGGCGGTGGAAACTGGTTTTCCGGTGGTGCCGATTGCGCATAATGCCGGTGAATACTGGCCACGACACAGCTTTATTAAATGGCCGGGGCGCATCAAGGTCTGCGTCGGGCCGGTGATTGACCCCAGGGGAAAAACCGCTGACGAGGTCAATGCCGAATCAAGCCAGTGGATAGAAAACAAGATGCAGGAGATCAGCGATCCTGTTCGCTGGAACCGTTGAAAATTAATTTCTCTCTGCCGGGGTTGCTGCCCGGCGCATTGACCGGTGATCAAATATTGAACAGTGACCGGGCATTGCGACTAGTCTGCTGCGCAATGCTTTCCGCCGTTTCCGCTCTCAGCGCACACAGTGCATTCAGCACATTGAGCAGATAGGCCGGTTCGTTGCGCTGACCCTGATGTGAGGCATCGGCCTGATCGGGGGCATCGGTCTCCAGCAGCAAGGAGGTCAGTGGCAGTCGTCTGGCCGTGTCGCGTAATTTGTGGGCGCGTTCATAGCTGATGGCCCCGCCTAGGCTGAGGTAGAAGCCCAGGTCGATTAATTGCAGAGCCTGCTCGTAACTGCCGGAGTAGCTGTGCACCATGCCGCAAAGGCCGGGGCGGCGGCGTAGCTGCGCGATGACCGCTTCGGTGGCGCGCACGGCATGAATTACCACCGGCAGTTTATTCTCCAGCGCGATGTCCAGCTGCGCCTCAAAAAAATACTGCTGCTTTTTTCTTTCCGTTTGCTGCGGCCGGTAATCAAGGCCGCATTCGCCGATGGCCACACAGGGGTTGCTGTCGATCTGCTGTCTTAATTTTTCCAGCTCATTTTCATTATGCCGGTCCGCCCAGTAGGGATGAAGCCCGTAGCAGGGGTGCAGCCTGGGATAGGTTACGCACAGGTCATGGATTTTTGCCCAGTTACCGACGAATGCGCCGGGTACGACGATGTCAGTGACGCCGCTTTGTCCGGCACACTCTATCACTGCGGAGCGATCACTATCAAAGTCGCTGAAGTCGAGGTGGCAGTGGCTGTCGATTAATGAGTACGCGGGCATGGGCCAAGTTTAATCTGATTGAGAAAGTGGCGGCAATAAAAAAGCCGGCATAAAAGCCGGCTCTTTAAAATCACCAGTAAATTCCGATTTAGCTGGTAGCTTTCGCCCTTTCAATCATGTCGTGAATGATCGGCGTCAGAATCAGTTCCATCGCCAGACCCATTTTTGCACCGGGCACCACCAGGGTGTTACGGCGAGACATGAATGAATTGGGAATCATGCTCAGCAGGTAAGGGAAGTCGGTATTGAACTTTTTGACATCGCGGAAACGAATAACGATGAAGCTTTCATCGGGAGTCGGGATATCACGCGCGATAAACGGATTGGAGGTGTCCACCGTGGCGACGCGCTGGAAATTAATGTCAGTACGCGAGAACTGTGGAGTGATGTAGCGGATGTAATCAGGCATGCGACGCATGATGGTATCCACAATCACCTCTTCGGAATAGCCGCGCTCGGCGTTATCACGATGGATTTTCTGGATCCATTCAAGGTTGACGCTGGGCACCACGCCCACCAGCAGGTCTACGTGCTGGGCAACATCAGCATCGTCACAGACGACGCCGCCGTGCAGACCTTCGTAGAACATCAGGTCGGTGCTGGTTGGAATGTCTTCCCAGGGGGTGAACTGGCCGGGTTGCAGGCCTGCATAAGGCTCGGCTTCTTCGTCGCTGTGCAGGTAGAGGCGTCTCTGGCCGGTACCCGATTCACCGTAGTTTTTGAACAGCTCTTCCAGTTTGTCGAAGACATTGGCTTCCGGGCCAAAATGGCTGAAGTTTTTGTTGCCCTCGGCTTCAGCCTTGGCCATAACCTCTTTCATCGCAGCACGGTCGTAACGGTGAAAGCTGTCACCTTCGATGATGACCGGGGTGATGGTTTCACGGGTGAAAATCTGTTCAAAGGCGTGTTTTACGGTAGATGTACCGGCACCTGATGAGCCGGTAACGGCAACAATAGGGTGTTTATGAGACATGGTGTGCTCCTGTTATATCTTTAAGAATCTGTGAGTTGGCGGCCATTATTGTTCTGTATTGCTGTAGGGTCGGCCCGCAAAAGGCGGATATTGTAACTGTTTTTAGGGTTTTCAGCGATAGTGCCGGTGAATCTGTGTTAATTGTACAGTTTTACTGGTTAATCTTTTCTTTCGTAGACCATATCCCAGACACCGTGGCCGAGTTTCAGGCCGCGCCGTTCAAATTTGGTCTGCGGACGCAGGCCCTCAGCGGCAACAAAACGCGCCTTGCCCGCGATATTGAAGAAGTGCGGGTTCTGATCCATCACCTCCAGCATCTGTTCGGCGTAATTTTGCCAGTCGGTAGCCATGTGAAAGTGGCCGCCGATGCGCAGATGTCGGCGTAGGGTTTCCACAAAGTCGCTTTTCAGAATGCGCCGTTTGTGATGGCGTTTTTTGTGCCAGGGGTCGGGGAAAAACAGCTGCACCCGATCCAGCGAATTTTCAGGAATCTGTTTATCGAGCACTTCGACCGCATCGTGGCGGATCACGCGCAGATTGCTGATGCCGGCCTGATCAATGCCGTGCAGCAGATGACCCACGCCCGGAGTATGAACTTCGATGCCCAGAAAGTTGCGTTCGGGGTGGTTAATGGCCTGTTCCAGCAGCGACTCGCCGTTGCCGAAACCGATCTCCAGGGTGACTGGTGCTGAGCGCTCAAAAACGGCGGCGAAGTCCAGCAGGGCCTCGCTGAAATCGAGGGCATATTTCTGCCAGTGACTCTCGAGTGCATGCTGCTGGCCGGGGGTTAATCGACCCTGCCGCAGCACAAAACTGCGCACCGGGCGATGCAGGGGTTCCTGTTTTTCTTCGCTCACGGGACTTAAAAAAACAGGCCTTCGATGGGCGAGGAGGCCGAGGCGAAGCGTTTTCTCGGCATGCGCCCGGCCAGAAAGGCTTCGCGGCCGGCTTCGATTGCTTTTCTCATGGCGGAGGCCATCAGCACCGGATTTTGCGCCGCGGCGATGGCGGTATTCATCAGAATGCCGTCACAGCCCAACTCCATGGCAATGGCCGCATCGGAGGCGGTGCCGACACCGGCGTCGACGATGATCGGCACATTGGCGTTTTCGACAATGGTGAGAATGTTGTAGGGGTTACGAATGCCCAGGCCGGAACCGATAGGGGCGGCCAGCGGCATCACCGCGGCGCAGCCGATCTCTTCCAGGCGTTTGGCGATTAACGGGTCATCGCTGGTGTAGACCATGACATCGAAACCATCCTTGACCAGTATTTCAGCCGCTTCCAGCGTGGCGGTGATGTCGGGGAACAGGGTCTTTTCATCGCCCAGCACCTCCAGTTTGACCAGGTTGTGACCATCGAGCAGCTCCCTCGCCAGACGGCAGGTGCGCACGGCGTCGGCCACGGTATAGCAGCCGGCGGTATTGGGCAGCAGGGTGTACTTGTCGGGCGGCAGAATGTCCAGAAGATTGGGTTCATCCGGATTCTGGCCGATGTTGGTGCGGCGCACGGCAATGGTGATAATCTCCGCGCCGCTGGCTTCAATGGCCTGCTGCGTCTGTTCGTTGTTTTTGTATTTGCCGGTACCGACCAGAAGCCGTGACTGGTAGGTCTTACCGGCGATAATCAGGGGAGTGTCGTTAGATATAGAGGCTGTTGCTGTGGTCATGTTTGCTTGTCTACTGGAAGTTGTCAGTCTGAATAAGGCGTACTTGCGCGGCCGGTTGAGAGTGATGCGGCTTATCCGCCACCGATGGCCTGAACAATTTCTACCTGATCATCGGCTTTAAGGGTGTAGCCGGCGTGTTCGCTACGCGGAATCATTTCCTGGTTGACCTCGATAGCCAGACGTTTATTCTCAAGTCCCAGCTGTGAAATCAGTTGCTGGAGATTGAGGCTGTTTTCGAAGGTGCGCTGCTCGCCGTTTATTGTAATGTTCATAAGTTATGAATTGTACATGATTATGATGGAATGCAAGTAGGCTCAGGATTCCAGATTGTTTGTTGGTGGCTTCAGCCCGGTTAAGATAGAATAGAAATTATATTGTGTTGTATATTAATTTAATAGGAAATTTCAGCAGAGACCGAGAACGCTGTAGGTTTTGGGCGAGCATTTTAAGAAGCTATAAATTAAGGGGTAGTTACACAGAATTATTTACAGGCTCAAATTTTTGTCTTTTTCGCGCCCTTCGCGTTTTTTGCGGACAAAGCATTTATTTTTATCTGCGTTTATTGGTATTCATCTACGGACTAAACTGTTCTGATTTTTTATGCGCCATTCCTTCATAATTATTCACAAATCATTGCGGAGTCTTAATCCCGCAATAGCTACTCAACTTTTCGCGTAAATTTAATTATGGCTGAATGTATTGTAATTGGTGGTGGCGTTATCGGCATGATGACCGCTCGGGCGCTGCACCTTTCGGGGGTGGACGTGCTCTTGCTGGAGCGCGGCCCGCTGGGTGGAGAATCCTCCTGGGCGGGCGGCGGCATCATTTCGCCGCTGTATCCCTGGCGTTATCCCGATTCGGTGAATGTGCTGGCGCAGCACAGTAAAACCCTGTACCCCGATCTGGTCGCGCAGTTGCGCGACGAAAGCGATGTCGACTGTGAATTACTGCACAGCGGCTTGCTGATTGTTGATCAGGATGAGCGTGAGTCGGCCATGGAATGGTCAAGGCGGTGGTCGGAGAAGGTTCAGCATGTTGCCGGGCGCAAAGATTTATTATCCATCGAACCGGCTTTGGCCAGTGAAGTCGATCAGGCGCTGTGGATGGCGGAGGTAATGCAGGTACGAAATCCCAGCATCCTGAAAGCATTGCGCGGCAGCTTTGATCGTTTGGGCATTGCTTATCGCGAACACGCGCCGGTGCGCGAAATTATAGTGCAATCAGGTCGGATAACGGGTGTGCGGGTTGACGAAGAAATAATCGGCGCTGAACGGGTTATCGTGGCCGGCGGCGCCTGGAGCGCGGGTTTGATTGAGGCGGTGCAGCACATTGATGTCGAGCCGGTAAAAGGGCAGATGATCATGTTCAAGGGCGAGCCGGATCTGGTCAGGCGCATCGTTCTGGCTGAGGGGCATTATATTATTCCGCGTCGGGACGGGCGGGTGCTGGCGGGCAGTACGCTGGAGAAAACCGGTTTTGACAAAACCACCTCAGCGTCAGCATTGGCTGAATTGCAGGAAACTGCCGCCTCGCTGGTGCCGGTGCTGGCAACACTGCCGGTGGAGCGGCAATGGGCAGGTCTGCGTCCGGGTACGGCCAATGGGGTACCTTATATATGTGCGGTCGATGATGTGGAGGGCCTGTATCTGCACGCCGGTCATTATCGCAACGGTATTGTGCTGGGGCCGGCGTCGGTGCAGTTGATGGCTGAGCTGGTTCTGGGTAAGGAGACCCATTGTGACCCGTCGCCCTATAAAGTAAGCGCCTTGCACTAGAACGTTTTGATATACTCCTGCCCGAGATTTTCAAATCAGCCGGAATAGCTCCAATTGGTAGAGCAAGTCATTCGTAATGACGAGGTTGGGAGTTCGATTCTCCCTTCCGGCACCAATTTATTGTATTCAGCCCCGAAGGTTAGAAATGGGGCTTGACGGGTGCATCCTTGAAACGCTGGATGCTTTCGACGATCTCTTTTTTCGCCGCTTCGACAGGGTGCCAGCCTTCAATCTTGACCCACTTATTGATTTCCAGGTCTTTGTAATGTTCAAAGAAATGCGAAATCTGTTTTAACAGTTGTGGAGGGACGTCATCCATCGACCGGATATGGGTATAGCATGATGAGAGCTTGCTCAGTGGCACCGCCAGTATTTTCGCGTCAGGGCCAGACTCATCAGTCATGCTGAGCACACAAACCGGGCGGCATTGAATGACCGAGCCGGTAATAAGCGGAACCGGCGTGACAACCAGAACATCAACCGGGTCACCATCTTCGGACAGGGTGTGGGGAACATAGCCGTAATTGCAGGGGTAATGCATCGCTGTGTCCATGAATCGGTCGACGAACATGGCGCCGGTCTCTTTATCGATTTCGTACTTAACCGGGTCGCTGTGCGCGGGTATTTCAATGATGACGTTTATTTCGTCAGGGGTGTTCTGGCCGGGGTTGACGCGATCAAGATTCATGGGTGGTCTCTGGAAGTTGTAAATTACGGCAGCCAGTTTAACAGTAAAGACTTATATAGTAACCCCGCCCGGAGATCTGCATGGTATTGAATAAGCGTGCAGGTGAGGATGCGCCGAGGCGAAAAAGTGGCTGTCCGGCAAAGTTCAGGCAGGATGCCGGGATAAAGTGTCGAAAACTCAACCGTTTATCTGCTATATATCGCGCCCCATCCATTCATGGTGGCAGCTCGCCGATATAGGATCTAAATTACAGACATGAAAAAGTACACAGGATATAGCTTGATTGAACTGATGGTAGCACTGGCGGTGCTGGCCATTATTATATCTGTCGGTCTGCCGCAGATGTCAGTGTTCTTCAAGGGCGGCAGGATGGTGACGATTCCCAATGAGCTGCTTGCGGGACTGCATATTGCCCGCAGTGAGGCTATCAAGAGAAATAGCCGGGTGACCATCTGCAAAAGCACGAACGCAGACGCGGTATCACCGGTATGCGCAACCGGGGCCGAAAATTGGGACAGTGGCTGGTTTGTATTCGTGGAAGGCCAGGGCGTCGGGGAAGTGGGTGAATATACATCGGTGGATGGTGCCATCTTGAAAGTTAATACGGGTGTTGAAAACAACAAAGCCACGATCATTGCAGACAGCACTGCAATCGCTGATTATGTAACGTTTACCTCCCGGGGCACACCCAAACTGGCTAATGGCGCCTCTCAGTCAGGCCTGTTCAGAGTCTGTGATGACCGCGGCATTAGCAGTGCACGAGGCGTGGTGCTGAATGCCTCCGGACGGGTGCGGGTAACGCAGGATGCAGACAAAATCGGTGCTTGTCCAGATGTTCCAGCTTAAAAATACAATGCCTGAACAGCGTGGCTTCAGTTTGATAGAAGCTATCGTCGCCTTCCTCATTCTTTCTATTGGCATGCTGGGGATTGCTTCCCTGCAGATGCTTTCATTGAAGGCCGGCCATACCGCAGAATTGCGCACCTTGGCGGTCATTAAGGCGGAGGAGATGCTTGAACGCATCCGCAATAACCCAGTAGTACTGGACCCAACAAATTCTGCTGCAGGCAGTTATACCGTGTCTACTACCGACTCAGGCACCCAGAATGACTGCAATGATAGCGGCGGCACGATTAAGTTGTGCACCTATGCGGAGATAGCGCAGGACGATGTATTCAACTGGAAAACAGATTTAAGAAACAGCCTGCCTGATAATGATAATACCACCGCCAGTATTGATGTGGTGGCTAAAACAGCGGGTAATCCGACTGCGACAGTGACCATTACCATAAACTGGCTGGAAAGAAATCAGGAGGCGCAAAGTATGGACGCCATGAGTTACAGCGTAACTGCGCATATATGTGATAACGCAAAATGTTGATCTTGAGGCAGAACAGAATGAATTCCGCTTGCTCAAATCCTGGACGCGCATCAGGCTTTTCGCTCATCGAGCTGATGCTGGCCATGCTGATCGGACTGATTATCATGGGTGGTGTCATGCAGCTGTTCATTTCAACGCGTGATACCCAGCGCAGCAGTGAAGATCAGCTGGCATTGCTGGCCGATGCGCGCTTTGCGATAGATACCATTGCCTATGATCTGCGTCACACCGGGTTATGGGGCCGGCACAATGATCCTGCCATCATCGCTTGCCAGAACGGCGCGGCGTCATATCCCTGCGCCGGTCCCGCGATGCCAGCGGCGACCGATGATTGTGCGGTGGGCGCCTATATAAATATCGCTGCTCCGTTGTTCGCCGAAAATGATAACAATACCACCTTAGCCGCCTGCGCCAGTGACTCATATAAAACCGGTACGGATGTACTCAGTCTGCGTTATGCCGATACCAACAGGATCAACGACATTGATCTGGCCGCTAATGTGGCCTATTTGCGCACCAGTTCATCGGTAGGCATGCTGTTTATCGGGCCTACGTTTCCAGTAGGCACGCCTTATAACGACCTGAATGCTCCCAGTACTAAATATTCCAATCATCTGCTGGTTTCGCGCATTTACTATGTCAGTAACTATACCGATGCGGGTGACAGTCAGCCCTCATTGCGCCGCGGTGATCTGGTCGCTGGGCCGGCTGGCCCGGCCATGAACAGTGAAGTTCTGTTGCCCGGGGTGGAGGATTTTCAGCTGGAGTTCGGTGTTGATGTGGGCGCCAACGGTGTAGCAGGGAAAAAAGACGGCCAGGTGGACAGCTATGTGAATGCCGGCAGCGTGACCAACTGGAGCAATGGTGAAGTGCTTTCGGTGAGAGTATGGGTGCTGATGCGTGCTGAACGGAAGGATAGAGATAATATCGGTTCAGCGCAGACATTTAGCTACGCCGGCAAGACAGTGACAACGCCCAATGATGGCTACAGTCGTCGTCTAATCTCCAGTGTCGTAAAACTTAGAAATACCTTTCAGGTTAATCTGAAGCAGACAGGTAGTTAGCCATGAAATTAAAGATGAATACTGCAAGTCAATTACCAATCAGAGCAAGGGCAATGCCATTAAGGCAGGCGGGTGTAGTGCTGATCATGGCGCTGGTCATGCTCACCGTACTCACCCTGATTGGCATTACATCCATGAGCAGTTCAACACTGGAAATGAAGGTGGCCGGTAATATGCAGCAGCATACGATAGCTTTTCAGGGTGCACTGTCACGCCTGGCTTTTGCCAGCGCGGATGACCCGGCCAATCCAATTGATTATCTTATCGCCATAGATGTAAAAAACCCACCGTACCCGGTGCAGACCTGCAATGCCGATGATGGTTGTATCAACAGCACGGGCTGGACGGCCTCTGCAAATGTCAATTATATCAGCTGCGCCAAAGGCTTCGGCAGTAGTCTTCAGTCGGGCAAAGGGTTTTCTTATCGAACGTTTGAAATTGTAGCAACTGGCCAGACCACAGCGCTCTCATCGAGATCTGTTCAGGCAAGTGCCATCAGGTATCCGGTAAAAGGTTGTGGAGATGAGATGTTATGAAAACAATGATAAGAGCAGTATTGTTGTTCCTGTTGTGTTGCACAGGTGTTGCGAATGCGGAACAGCAGCCTTTTGCCGTGTATGAAACCGACGCGCTCAGCATCAAGCTGGCTAATGATGGCACGGGTGTAATCAAGAATATGGGCTGCAACGGCTGCGATTTTAATATTGCTAACATTACCTATAACAGCAGGGCTTCCGCCAATGGCAAGGTTGTCAGTATTTTCGAAGCACGTTCACGCGCCGGCAAACCAGCCATGGTGTCGGTCAACCCAGATACCCGAGAAGTCCAGTACATACGCTGGTCAGAATAGGAGCGTTTTCATTAACTGAAAACGGCGAGGTTCAATATGAAAAACTACGCATACAAATCCAGTTTATTGAAGACAGCACTGGCTGGTATCATTCTTGGCGCCTGCAGCATCCTGCCCGCAGTGGCGGATGATATAGAAATCTATACTTCACTGGGACCGTCCGCCGTGGTGAGCAATCCCAACATTATGTTCCTGGTCGATTCTTCGGTCAGCATGGCTAGCACGTCGAGAATCAAGAATTACTACGATGCAGGCATCACTTACGCAGGCGCCTGTCTCTCCGGTTCGATCTATTTTACTGCTAGCGGGTCGTTTCCCGACTGTGCCACCAGCACCGATTATTTTGACGCCACCGCGAATACCTGCGACCACTCGGTTGTGGGTTACAACGCGGACGGCACCAAGGTCACGCCCGGTCAGGATGGCTCACTGCTGCAGGTCGGCACCTATTCCGACCAGCTCGCACAGTATGATCCGGTCGGCGAGGTATGGCGCGGGCTGTCAACCGCCACGGCGGCGGAGCGTGCTTACAAGGTCGAGTGCAAGTCTGATAGTGGTATTCACGGCGAATCCACAGGCGGCAATCAAACATACATCAACAATACCGGCGGCTGGACCAATGCGGTGCCTTCCGATCCAGCCAACCCGCACCCAATCTGGTACAACAGCGCGAATAATGTCCAGCTTTTCAGCGGCAATTACATGAATTACGTTGCGGACCCCGGGGCTGATTCTGGTGGTGCGGTATCAATGGGTGATGTGTCTTTTATCGAGCAGGTTAAGCACGCTGTTGAAGTCATGGTCAGGGGTAACACGCGGGTGGATATTGGTTTGATGCGTTTCGATGGTGCCAATAGTGAGGGGGGTGCCGTGTTGTACCCGATTCTTGATGTCGGCGCGGATCGTAATGACTTTTTCACACGATTGCAGAACAAGGTTGATGCTCAGGGTTATACGCCACTATCAGAAACTTACTACGAGGCGATGCTGTATTTCGGCGGCAAGGATGTTGATTATGGCAAACTTGCAAGCCCCAGCAACCAGACGGGTACGACCGAAAGCGGTAATCCCACGGCATATGAAACGCCAATCACATCCCAGTGTGATCTAAATTACATCGTGGTGCTGAGTGACGGCTCACCGACCAACGATGTGCTGAGCGCAACCAGACAGGCGAATTTACCCGGTTTTAACGCCAGCTACTCGTGTAATGCGGTAGATGATGGCGATATCTTGAATGATATTGACAACAACTGTATGCCCAAGCTTGCATCCTGGGCTTTTACCGATGACGTCGCGACCCGGGCCGATATAGTTGCTCACGATGGATTCCAGAATATTATTACCCATACCATCGGTTTCGGAGACATTCCTGATAATGCGAAAGCATTATTGCAGGCGACTGCAGATTCCAGCGAGAAGGGGGAATATTACCTTGCACAGAGTGAGGCCGATCTGATCGCAGCCTTCAATGATATTATCGCTGGTATACTGGCGCAAAATAGCACCTTCTCATCACCGGCGGTATCGGTGAATGCCTTCAACCGCGCCACCAACCTGGAAGACCTGTATTTCACCCTGTTCAAACCGGCCGATGGTGAGCACTGGGAAGGCAATCTGAAAAAATTCAAGCTGGAGTTCAATGCCGGCCTTCCGGTTGTTGCAGACAAGAACAGTGTGCCTGCGATAGATACCGCCACCGGTTTCTTTAAAGAGTCTTCGGTGAGTTACTGGACCGAGGCGGCAGATTCGCCGGATGGCGCTGAGACTGCGAAAGGAGGCGCAGCGAGTAGAATTGTCCTGCCCCGCAAGACTTATACTTATGCCGGTACCTATTCGGGTACTGCCGGAGTACTCACGCCGAGTGATGGCGATTTAACATCTACTGCAAATGGTTTGAATGATACAAATACCGGCATTACAGATGCGATGCTCGGTGGCGTAGCGGCGAATCCACCGGTTTTAATTGATGGTGAAGGCGAGGTCACTTATCGCGAGGCTTTGCTGCGCTGGTCCTATGGTGAAGATATTAAAGATGCGGATGGTGATCTAGTCGCTAGCGAGGTGCGCCGTGAAATGGGCGACCCCCTGCACGCCGAACCTGCTCTGGTGCAATACGGCATGACCGCAGGCGGAGTTCCTGATCTGGTGGCTTATGTGGCCACCAATGATGGCTATCTGCACGCCTTTGATACTGTAACCGGGGTAGAGAACTTTACCTTCGTTCCGCAGGAGATGCTGCCAAAGTTGCAGAATATTTTTGACGATACCGGCGTCAACGGCAAAGCTTATGGCCTGGATGGTAACGTGGTCTCATGGATCAACGACGCCGATCGTAACGGCACGATTTCCGGTGCGGATGAGCATGTTTATCTCTACTTCGGTATGCGCCGCGGTGGCCGTTTTTTGTATTCCATGGATGTGACTGACAGAAATAATCCCAAACTGCGCTGGGTCCTGGAAGGTGGCACTGGCGATTACGCCGAGATGGGGCAGACCTGGTCCGCGCCCAATGTAGAAAACATCAAGATGGGTGATGTTGAAAGAACTGTGCTCATTTTTGGTGCCGGCTATGATACCGGCCAGGACGTGCTGCTAACACGGGGCACTGACAGCGTGGGGCGTGGTATTTTCATTGTTGATGCCAAGTCGGGCAAGCTGTTATGGCGGGCGGGCCCTGATGGTGGTGCCGACCTGCAGCTGACTAACATGCTGTACAGCATTCCGGCGCGCATTACGCCTATCGATGTCGACGGGGATGGTTATACCGAACGCCTCTATGCCGGTGACATGGGCGGGCAGCTCTGGCGCATTGATATTAACAACACTGCCAGCACTTCGTCTGTGATCTCTGCCACGGGCGGTCGTATCGCTGACTTGGCGATAGATGGCAGCGTCAACCATAATCGCCGTTTCTATAATTCGCCGGATGCGGCATTAATACTTGAGGAAGGCAAGGCACCTTATATCTCAATTGTGGCCGCTTCCGGTTACCGGGCGCACCCACTACAGACTGATACCTATGACCGTGCCTACATGATTCGGGACCATAATGTCTATGATGTTCCCGCCACCTATACAACCCTGACCGAGGCGGATCTGTTCGATACTACCGATAACGCCATTGGCGAAGGTACTCAGCTTGAGGTTGATGCAGCGAAGCTCTCCTTGAGTGGGGCCCAGGGTTGGTACATTACTTTCAATGAGATGGACGGGACTTACGTGGGAGAAAAAGCCCTCTCCGAGCCGCTGATCCTGGACGGGGTGGCAGTTTTCACCACCTTTATACCGGCCTCAGCCGGGCTGACCAGCAGCTCCTGCAAGGCCAACGACGGCACCGGTGCCATCTATTTTGTTAATGTGGTAGACGGCACGCCCACCCGTGTTTATAAGGATGATGGCAGTGCTACCCGTGAAGATCGTAGAATACTGCTGGCTCGAGGCGGCATTCCGCCGACACCGCGCGTTATTATCACCAAAGATGGCATCCCTACCTTGTGTGTTGGTACAGAATGCAGCAAGGCAGGGGAAGTAGGCACTACCCAGAAGATGTACTGGTATGAAGTTGAAGAATAATACAGGGCTTAACACAATGAAAAAACATACTGGATTCACGCTGATAGAGCTGATGATTGTCGTGGCGATTATCGGAATAATGAGCGCCATCGCCTATCCCAGCTACACCAGCTACATGAAAAAATCCGCCCGTGCAGACGCCAAGGTAGGACTGGCGAAACTCGCGGACAAGCAGGAGCGCTATTATCTGCAAAATAATACCTATACTACTTCCTTTGCCTCAACCGGCTTAAATACCAGCAGCGTTTCGCAAGAGGGCTATTATAACTTCACCATTACTTCGGCTGATCCGGTGAGCGGTTTTCTGCTGACGGCGACCGCTGTGGCCGGCAAGTCACAAGCGAATGATGCGGGCTGTGATGTATTGACGCTGAGCTCGACGGGCGTGAAAACGCCCGGTGATTGCTGGTAATCCGAGAGACGACTGACAGGATTTATTTAACGCGGATTTCTGAAGTATTTTAGGTGAAGTACTTTTGTGTAATCAATCTAGCGCAATTCCCGGGGTAGCTGGAACCGAACCGATTCCGTGACCCCGGTGTCATTATGAATGGTGGCCTGAAACTGCTCCTTCAGCTTCTGCATGACCTCTTCCACCAGCACCTCCGGTGCTGAAGCGCCCGCAGTGACACCGATTGCTCCAGCCGAAGCAAACCAGCTGAACTCAATGTCATCCGCGTCATCAATGAGATAGGCTGGTACGCCCTGATTTTCGGCCAGTTCCCTCAGCCGGTTTGAATTCGAGCTATTGGTTGAGCCGATCACCAAAAACACATCGACCCGACTTGACAGCTCCCTGACCGCATCCTGCCGACTCTGCGTCGCATAACAGATATCGTCTTTACGCGGTGGCCCCTGAATATCGGGGAAACGGTGGGTCAGAGCCTCGATAATCTGGCGTGTGTCGTCCACCGACAGGGTGGTTTGCGAAACATAGGCGAGTCGATCACGGTTGCTTATTTCCAGTCTGTCGACATCGGCAATGGTTTCGATCAGATGTATGCGGCTGTCGGAGCTTGAGTCATATTGGCCTAAAGTGCCTTCAACTTCGGGGTGCCCGGCATGCCCGATCAAAATCACATCGTCGCCGGCTTTGGCGTGACGCGCAACTTCGAGATGAACCTTGGTTACCAGCGGGCAGGTGGCGTCAAAGACGCGCAGTTTGCGTTGGCTGGCTTCGGCGCGAACCGCCTGCGAGACGCCGTGGGCGCTGAAGATGACTGTGGAATCGTCGGGCACTTCACTCAATTCTTCAACGAAGACCGCGCCCTTTTGCGCCAGGTTTTTCACCACATAGCGATTGTGAACCACCTCGTGGCGGACATAAACCGGCGAGCCGAAAATATCCAGCGTGCGTTCGACGATTTCAATGGCGCGATCGACGCCGGCGCAGAAGCCGCGGGGATTGGCGAGATAGATATCCATGGTCACTGTTTATTCGTTGGGCACAAAGGCGTGGGCATTATTCACTTCCAGAATCTTGACGCTAAAGACCAGTTCCAGACCCGCCAGCGGATGGTTAAAATCGACTTCAACGGCGTCGCTTTTAATGGCTCTAATGGTGCCGGGTATATCGCTGCCGTCGGGGCCGCCGAAATTAAAGGTCAGACCGACTTCCGGTTTTAAGTCATCGCTGAAGTCGGACAGCGGCATGTCGTGAATGTTATCTTCATCGCGCAGGCCAAAACACTGTTCAGGGGTCAGCGTAAGCGTCTGGCTGTCACCGGCCTTGAGTCCGATTAACGCCAGCTGCATGGCCTCCGGCAGGGAAGAGTGCAGCATATTAACTTCCAGCGGCTCGCCATCAAAACTGCTTTCGATAAGGGTGCCATCAGTCAGCGCCAGGCTGTAGTGCATCAGAACCAGGCTGGTTTGAGTGATTTTCTCGGCCATTATTTTTTCTCCTCAAAATGTTCTTTGACCATGTCGATCAGCAGCAGAGCCGCGCCCAGCATAATGGCGGCGTCAGCAATGTTAAAGGCAGGCCAGAAACAGGTTGAGCCGGTAGCCAGTTGCCATTGCGAAAAACCGGGCAGGCAGGAATTAGCCTGATAGTAGTATTGAATGAAATCGATGACGTGACCGAATAATATCCGATCAACCAGGTTGCCGATAGCGCCGCCGAGAATTAACGCCAGGCTTACGCCAAGCAGTTTTTTTTCTCGACTGGTTTGCTTCAGCCAGAAAAAAATAAACACACTGATAGCGGATGAAAGCGCAATAAAAAACCAGCGCTGCCAGCCGCCGGCATCGCTGAGAAAACTAAAGGCTGCGCCTTCGTTATACATCAGTGTCCAGTTCAGGTTGGCGATGACGGGGACTGCCTGATGCGCGCTCAGTAACTGTTCGGCCAGCTGCTTGCTGAGCTGATCGGCCGCGAGAATGACGACACTTAACCAGAGCCAGTTCATGACCAGCGCCT
>JAVVEE010000001.1:47496-126115 GCA_032251315.1 Gammaproteobacteria bacterium | reverse complement strand
TCCTAGGCAAAGCGACGGTGTTCGCCGTCACCCGCCACATTTTCGACGCAGCGACCGCATAGCTCGGGATGCTCTGTGTGCCGGCCAACATCTTCGCGGTGATGCCAGCAGCGCACGCATTTGGGATGCGGTGAGGGCTGCGCCGAAATTTTAATTATGTCACCGTTGGCGAGTGTCGCTGCCACGCAGTCATCCGTGGCGCTGGCCAGCGTCTCGACCCGGGCGGCAGAGGTGATCAGCACAAAACGCAGTTCATCTTCGAGCTGGTTGAGCTGGTTATACAGTCCACCTTCACAATAAAGGACCACTTCGGCATCGAGTGACGAGCCGATTTTGTTTTCATTGCGCAGGCTTTCCAGTTGCTTGCCCACGGCAGAGCGGGTCTCCAGGATGTTCTGCCAGAAATCCATGTTCATGGCCTCGTCGGCAGGCAGCGGCAACAGCTCCTGATACCAGCCTTCGAGCAGAATTGAGCCGGTGCGCTCCCCGGGAATTTGTTTCCAGATGTCTTCAGCGGTAAAGCTGAGGATGGGGGCGAGCCAGCGGTTCATGGCTTCGATAATGTGATAAAGCGCGGTCTGCGCCGAGCGCCGGGCGATGCTGTCGGCCTGGGTGGTGTACTGTCGATCCTTGATTACATCCAGATAAAAACCGCCCAGATCCACCGAGCAGAAGTTGTGCAGCTTTTGGTAGATCAGGTGAAAGTTGTAGCTGCTGTAGGCGGCGAGGATCTCGTCTTGCAGCAGCCTGGCTCTGGCCACCGCCCAGCGATCCAGCGGCAACATCTTTTCAGCCGCGAGAATGTGCTGTGAAGGTTCAAAGCCATTGAGGTTGGAGAGCAGAAAGCGGGCGGTGTTGCGAATGCGCCGGTAGGTGTCGGCGGAGCGATTGAGAATTTCATCGGAGACGGTCATCTCGGCGCTATAGTCACTGCCGGCCACCCACAGACGGAGTATGTCGGCACCCAGGGTGCCGACAATTTTCTGCGGCGCCACCACATTGCCCAGTGACTTGGACATCTTGTGGCCTTTGGCGTCTACCGTGAAGCCGTGGGTTAGCACGCTTTTATACGGGGCCACGCCGTTGATGGCGGTCGAAGTCAACAGCGATGACTGGAACCAGCCGCGGTGCTGATCCGAGCCTTCCAGATACAGGTCTGCGGGGAAGGGCAGGCTGTCGCGCTGGCCCAGCACACAGGCGTGGGTCACGCCGGAATCAAACCAGACGTCGAGGGTGTCCGTGGTTTTTTCGTAATATTCGGCATCATTGCCGATGAGCTCAGCGGCGTCGAGGTCGAACCAGGCATCAATACCCTGCTGCTCGATGAGCTGCGCAATGCGCTCCATGAGCGCAGCGGTATCAGGATGCAGCTCACCGCTCTCCTTGTGCACAAACAGGGTGATGGGCACGCCCCAGGTACGCTGTCTGGAGATGCACCAGTCGGGACGGTTGTTGATCATGGATTCGATACGCGCCTGCCCCCAGTCGGGAATCCAGCGGGTTTTGCGAACCTCTTCCAGCGCGCGTTCGCGCAGGCCGTTTTGTTCCATGCTGATAAACCACTGCGGTGTGGCACGAAAGATGATGGGTGTTTTGTGACGCCAGCAACAGGGGTAACTGTGTTTCAGTTTTTCATGTTTGAGCAGGGTGCCATTCTGTTCCAGTATCTCAAGAATGATGTCGTTGGCCTTGTGCACGTGAACACCGGCCAGCAGTTCGGTATCGGGCAGAAAGACGCCGTTGCCGCCAACCGGGTTGTATACTTCCAGACCATAACGGTTGCCGACAATGTAGTCGTCCTGACCGTGGCCGGGGGCGGTATGCACCGCGCCGGTACCGGTCTCGGTGGTGACGTGCTCGCCCAGAATCACCGGCACCTGTTTGTCGTAGAAAGGATGCTGCAGTAACAGGTTTTCCAGCTTCTGACCCGGGCAGGATCCCAGCACGGTGTAGCTGTCGAAACCGTAACGCTGCAAGGCGCCGGGCGCCAGCGTCTCTTCCAGCAGTAGCCGCACCGGCCCCTGCGCGGTGGTCACCTGAATTAACTGGTAGTTGAAGTCAGGGTGCAGGCAGACCGCCTGATTGGCCGGCAGGGTCCACGGGGTGGTCGTCCAGATGACGGCCGCCAACGGGCCTTCGCCCTTGCCGGTGCTGTCGCAGGCGGCGAGAAAAGCCGGCTCATCCACCGCCACAAACATCACGTCAATCGCGGGTGATTCCTTGTCCTGATACTCCACCTCCGCTTCAGCCAGTGCCGAGCCGCAATCCAGGCACCAGTGTACCGGCTTGCTGCCCTTGTGCAGATGCCCCTTCTCGATCACCTTGCCGAGTGAGCGCACGATGTCGGCTTCGAATTTATAGTCCATAGTGAGATAGGGTTTGTCCCAGTCACCCAGTATGCCGAGGCGGATAAAATCCTTGCGCTGACCATCCACCTGTCTGGCGGCATATTCACGGCATTTCTGACGGAAGGTTTTGGCATCCACCTTGATCCCGGCCTTACCGATTTTTTTCTCCACCATCAGCTCAATGGGCAGGCCGTGGCAGTCCCAGCCGGGAACGTAGCGCGCATCAAAACCATCCATGGTTTTGCTTTTGATGATGATGTCCTTGAGGATTTTGTTGACCGCATGACCAATGTGAATGTCGCCGTTGGCGTAGGGTGGGCCATCGTGCAGCACGAATGTGGGCCGGCCTTTGCCGGCCGCGCGAATCTGCTGGTACAGGCCCTGTTTGTCCCAGTCTTTCAGGATGACCGGTTCACGGTTGGCGAGGTTGCCTCGCATCGGAAAATCGGTATGCGGTAAATTCAGTGTGGGCTTATAGTCTGTGGTCATGTCGCTTTGTTATTAAGAATTATTATGAATGGTTAGTCAGGCCGTGCAATTCACGGGCCTTCAGGCAGTCGAACTGAATCTGGTTTTTGAGGGCATCAAAAGATTCAAACTTCTGCTCGTCGCGTATTTTGTGGTGAAAAGCAATGCAGACATTGTGTCCGTAGATGTCCTGATTGAAATCGAAGAGATGGACTTCAAGCTGCACGCGTTCGCCGTTGACGGTGGGTCGCCGCCCCAAATTGGCGATGCCCTTTACCGTGCCTAATGTACTGGAGTGCATGGTAACAGAATATACCCCTTGTAGAGGGGTGCTGGGCCGATGCAGGTGAATATTGGCGGTGGGAAAACCGATGGTGCGTCCGCGCTTGTCGCCGTGAGCCACCCGGCCGCAGATCTGATAGGGTCGCCCCAGCATGGTCTTGACAGCGTCGAGCCGGCCCTCGCTCAGGGCAGCACGAATGCGCGTACTGCTGACACGGGTATCACCAATATGGTGGGTGGACAGGGAGGTCACTTCAAAGCCGTGTTTGCGGCCATATTCCTGCAGCAGCTCCAGATTGCCCCTGCGGTCACGTCCAAACTGGAAGTCATCGCCAATCACCAGTGCCCTGATGGCCAGTTTCTCAATGAGGATTTTCTCGATGAACTCTTCGGCGGTCATCGAGCTTAACTCACGATTGAATTTCATCAGCAGCATGTAATCGGGGCACAGCACCGGCTTGTGATTCGCCAGAGCGATGAGCTTGTCGCGGGTATTCATCAGGCGGGGTCGGTCATCTGCGCTGGAGAAAAATTCGTGGGGCAGCGGATCAAAAGTCATCATGCAGGTTTTGAGCTGCAGGCGGTCAGCGGTTTCGGCCAGCCGCCGCAGCAACGCCTGATGGCCGAGGTGAATGCCATCAAAATTACCGATGGTGAGCGCGCATCCCTGATGCGACGGCTTAAGATTGTGAAGACCTCTAATTAAATGCATGGCTTAAGTTCGCTTCAGCTGAGCAGGGCGTAATCCTGCCAGCATGAGTATGACAAAGTAAATGAATATGGCCAGGGCAATGATACCGGCAATATGGCTGATGCGCTCTATGGCGGCCCAGTTTGTCCACTGTAGCTGCGCTGGCGTGACCATCAGGATGGCCAGCGCCATCACTGTGCCGGCAATGCCTATCTGTACCAGCAATTTGGTCCACCCCGGGACGGGCCGAAACACCTTAATTTTTCGCAGTCCGCGATATAGCATGAACGCATTGAGATAGGCCGCCGCGCTGGTGGCCAGTGCCAGTCCGACGTGGGGCGCCTCGTAGTCGAGCATCACCAGCGGCACCACGAATAAAAGGTTCAGCCCCATGTTGGTGATCATGGCGATAATGCCAATGCGCACCGGCGTCGTGGTGTCCTGACGGGCGTAAAAACCGGGTGCCAGTATCTTGATGAGAATGAAAGCGGGCAGGCCGGCGATGTAGGCCATCAGACTCAGGCTGGCGAGGTAGGTATCCGTAGCGGTGAACGCCCCGTACTGAAACAGCGAAGCCAGTACCGGCCCGGCGAGCATGAACAATCCGATGCAGGCGGGGATGGCGATAATCAGCACCAGTCGGGTCGCCCAGTTCAGGGTCTGATTGAATTCATCGACCGAGGCGCGCGCGTGCTGGTTGGACAGGGCGGGCAGAATCACCGTGGCGATGGCAATGCCGAAGATGCCTAGTGGAAACTCCAGCAGGCGGTCCGAGTAATACAGCCAGCTGACGCTGCCCGCCATCAGAAACGAGGCAATGACAGTGTCAAGCAGCAGATTAATCTGCGCCACCGAGGAGCCGATAATCGCGGGGATCATGAGCTTGATGATCTTGCTGACACCGGCGTGGCGGCGCTTGAACCGGGGCCGGGGAATGAGTCCCAGCTTTTTCAGAAAGGGCAGCTGAAACAGCAGCTGTAGCAGCCCGGCCAGCGCCACGCCCCAGGCCAGCGCCATCAGCGGCTCGTCGAGCCGGGGTGACAGCCAGATTGCCGCGGCAATCATGCACAGATTGAGGATGACCGGGGTGAACGCCGGCACCGAGAACTGGCTGAAACTGTTGAGAATGCCCCCGGCGAAAGCGGTGAGGGCGATAAAAAACAGATAGGAGAAGGTGATGCTCAGCATCTCGGCGGTGAGCTGGAAGCGTTCCGGATCGTCGTGGAAACCGGGGGCGAACAGCCAGACCAGCGCCGGTGCGGCCAGTGAGCCGGTAATGGTGATCAGTAGCAGAATGCCGCCCAGTTTACCGGCGACATGGTTGATCAGGTCCTGTAGCTCTTCGCGGCTGCGTTTTTCCTTGTATTCGGAAAATACCGGGACGAAGGCCTGCGAAAAAGCGCCTTCGCCAAACAGGCGGCGCATGAAGTTGGGGATTTTGAAGGCCACCAGAAAAGCATCAGTGCCGCCGCTGGCGCCAAAAAGCGTTGCCAGCGTGATATCGCGCAGCAAACCGAAAACTCGGGAAAGTAGTGTCATGCTGCCCACAACGAGAGTGGATTGCAGTAATCGGGCGCTCAGCTTCGGGCTCCTGTCTGGGTGTAATGCGGGTTATTTAGTGAAAATTATTCACAGAACGTGCATTCTATCGAATTTCGGTTGACAAAACCGGTTAAAACTGGCATTTTACGCGCTCTTTTTTAGATAGACAGGTCTTTATTCGTGGCAAATACATCATCAGCAAAAAAGCGCGCCCGTCAGGCAGTAATGCGTCGTACTCGTAATGTAGGCGACCGTTCAATGATGCGCACTTGTATCAAGAAAGTTTATTACGCGATTGCAGCTGGCGATAAGGCAGCGGCGGAATCAGCTTATAAAGAGGCTTGTCCCGTTATCGACCATATGGCCGGTAAAGGACTGATTCACCTTAATAAGGCATCACGCCATAAGAGCAGATTGAACAGCAATATTCGCGCAATGTAAGCTTTGTTTGCATCAGCCGAAAAAAAGCCGGTTAATACCGGCTTTTTTTCGGCCATGGTAAAAAGGTTTTACAGCAGTACCAGGTTATCGCGGTGAATCAGTTCAGGTTCATCGATGTAGCCCAGCAGGGTTTCAATTTCACTGCTGGCGTGCCCCATGATGCGTTCAACTTCGTCTGAATCGTAATTAATCAGTCCGCGGGCGATTTCGTTGCCCTCACTATCTATACAGGTGACTACGTCGCCGCGCTGAAAATCACCGGTGACAGCGGTCACGCCCACCGCCAGCAGGCTGCTTCGGCTGAGAGCGCGACAGGCACCGTCGTCAAGCTCCAGAGTGCCCCGTGCGGACAGCTGGTTGGCCAGCCACTGTTTGCGGGCAGCGACAGGGCTGTTATCGGGGCTAAGCAGGGTGCCGATGTTTTCACTGCGCGCTACTCTGAGCAGCACATCCTCGGCGGCACCGGAAGCGATGAGGGTGGCGGCACCCGATCGCGCGGCGCGCCGGGCGGCGGTGATCTTGGTGCGCATGCCGCCGCAACCCAGATGGCTGCCCGCACCCGCCATTTCGAGCAGAGCCGGATCGGCGGCGTAAGCGCTGCTAATCAGCTCGGCATCCTTGTGGTTGCGGGGGTCCTTGTTATAAACACCCTGCTGGTCAGTAAGAATAATCACGGCATCAGCTTCAACCAGGTTGGCCACCAGCGCCGCCAGGGTGTCGTTGTCGCCAAAGCGAATCTCATCGGTGGCGACGGTATCGTTTTCATTGATGATCGGTATCGCGCCGAGCGAAAGCAGGGTGCGCAGCGTGCTGCGCGCGTTGAGGTAGCGCTGGCGATTCGACAGATCGTCGTGGGTCAGCAGCACCTGGGCGGTATGAATTTTGTGTAACTGGAAGCAGGACTCAAATTGCTGGATCAGCCCCATCTGGCCGAGGGCGGCCGCGGCCTGCAGCTTATGCAGCGCACGCGGGCGTTTGCTCCAGCCCATGCGCGCCATGCCTTCGGCCACCGCGCCGGAGGAGACCAGCACGATCTCCTTGCCCTGATCACGCAGCTCGGCAATCTGTCTGGCCCAGCCCTGCATGGCGTTGAGGTCCAGTCCCTGGCCTTCATTGGTGATCAGCGAGCTACCGATTTTAATCACCCAGCGTTTCGAATCGCCCAGCTTTTTTCGCTCAGTCATCACTGCGTTCCAGATGTTTCATGATGTCGTAGACAATCTCCTGAGTACCGCTTTTACTTAATGCCGAAATGGTATAAACCGGGCCTGTCCAGTTAAGCGCCTGGGTAATGCTCTTCAGTTTGTCGGCCAGTTCATCTTCGGACAGCAGGTCGGTTTTGTTCAGCACCAGCCAGCGCTCCTTGTCGATGAGCTCCTGGCTGTATTTTTCAAGTTCGCTCAGAATTTTTTTCGCATCATCGACCGGGTCGCTGCCATCAGGCGGGGAAACGTCGACAATATGCAGCAGCAGCTGAGTGCGGGAGAGGTGCTTGAGAAACTGAATGCCCAGCCCTGCGCCATCAGAAGCGCCTTCAATCAGTCCCGGGATATCCGCTATCACAAAACTCTGGTGAACGCCGACGCGTACTACGCCGAGGTTCGGCACCAGGGTGGTGAAGGGGTAATCGGCGACCTTGGGGCGCGCCGCCGAGACTGCGCGAATAAAGGTGGACTTGCCGGCGTTGGGCATGCCCAGCAGACCGACATCGGCCAGTACCTTGAGCTCCAGGCGCAGCTGTCGGCGCTCGCCCGGGGAGCCGGGGGTGCATTTGCGGGGCGCCTGATTAATAGAGCTTTTAAAGCGAATGTTGCCCAGCCCATGCCAGCCGCCATGAGCGACCATGATCTTCTGCCCCGGTTCGGTAATATCGCCCAGCTGTTCATCCGTATCTTCATCAAAAATCAGCGTGCCCACCGGTACCGGAATGAACAGGTCGTCACCGCCGCGCCCGGTCATGCCCCGGCCTGCGCCGCGTTTACCGGCTTCAGCGGTATAGGTGCGAATATGTCGAAAATCGACCAGGGTGTTCAGATTGTCATCACCCACCAGATAAACGCTGCCACCATCACCGCCGTCGCCACCATCGGGGCCGCCGAAAGGAATGAATTTTTCACGACGAAAACTGACGGCACCGGTGCCGCCATCGCCAGCGATGACCTTGATTGTAACTTCGTCGATGAAACGCATGATATTAACCGTTCAGTATTGATCTGATGTGAGTATAGTTATTTGTTGAAATCCAAGTACAAAAAAAGCCCCTGAGTGGGGCTTTTTTCTTCACAGAACTGTGACGGATCGCCTTAAGCAGGGATGATATTAACTGTTCTGCGTTTTCTGATGCCGTTAATGGAAAAATTAACATGGCCATCGGCCTTGGCAAACAGAGTATGGTCGCGACCCATGCCCATATTGTTGCCGGCATGAAATTTGGTGCCGCGCTGACGAACAATGATATTACCGGCTTTAACTAATTCACCGCCGTACTTTTTGACGCCCAGTCGTTTGGATTCCGACTCGCGACCGTTTCTGGTACTACCGGCTGCTTTCTTATGTGCCATGGCTAATGACTCCTATAAATTTATTAAAACTAAGCAGAAATGCCAGTCACTTCAATTTCAGTATAAGACTGACGGTGACCGGTGCGTTTCTGGTGGTGTTTACGACGTCTGAATTTCATGATCTCGACTTTTTTGCCGCGACCGTGTGACTTGATAACAACAGACACCTTGCCGCCTTCAATCAGCGGGGCACCAATATTTAATTTGTCGCCATCGGCGATCATCAGTACTTTGTCCAGTTCGACAGTTGTACCTTCTTCAGCGTCCAGTTTCTCAACGCGAAGCACTTCGCCTTGAGTAAGTCGGTACTGTTTTCCACCCGTGCTGACTACAGCGTACATGGGTTTTCTCCAAAATCGTTAACAGAAAGGGCGCAGATTGTACCGGCAACGCCGCCGTGTGGCAAGTGTATGAGCGTCATTACCCGACTTTTATTGATAAAAGATGGGAAGATAAGCGCTTTACAAAGCTTAAGCTTGACACTATAGCACCTGCCTACATAGGATGCGCACTCTTTAGGGTGATTTGATGGTAATTAAGTGTCTGAAAACAAGAAAGATTCCAGTTTAAGCATTGAGCCGGTGATCGCGCTCAGCCGTGATGACATGGCGGCCGTTAATAAGGTCATTCGCGAACGCCTCAGTTCAGACGTTACTCTGGTGAATCAGCTCGGGCACTATATTATCGACTCCGGCGGCAAGCGGCTGCGGCCCATGCTGGCGGTGCTGGCGGCGCGCGCCTACGGTTACGAGGGCGACAAACACCAGCTGCTGGCAGCGATCATCGAGTTTATTCACACCGCCACCCTGCTGCACGATGACGTGGTCGATGAGTCCGATATGCGCCGTGGCCGTGAAACCGCCAACGCCATGTTCGGCAACGCCGCCAGCGTGCTGGTGGGTGATTTTCTCTATTCCCGGGCCTTTGAAATGATGGTGGATGTGAAGAGCATGCGCGTCATGGAGATACTGGCTCATACCACCAATGTGATCGCCGAAGGCGAGGTGATGCAGCTGCTCAATGTGCATGACGCCGAAACCACCGAAGCACGTTACCGGCAGGTCATACACTGCAAAACGGCCAAGTTATTTGAAGCCGCGACGCGTCTGGGCGCGGTATTATGCGAACGCCCGCGAGAGGAAGAGGACGCTATCGGGCTTTACGGCATGCATCTGGGTTCGGCCTTCCAGCTGATTGATGATGTTCTCGATTACAGTTCCAGCAGTGAAGACATGGGCAAGAATGTGGGTGATGATCTGGCCGAGGGCAAGCCGACCCTGCCATTGATTTACGCCATGGAGCGCGGCGATGCGGCGCAGTCCGGCCTGATTCGTAAGGCCATTGAGCAGGGTGGCTACGACATGATCGACGAGGTACAGGCCATTATTCAGCAGACTGGCGCACTGGATTACACGCGCGCGGTGGCTCAGCAGGAGGCCGACAAGGCCATCGAACAGCTGGCGCACCTGCCGGAATCAGAATATAAGCAGGCGCTTGAACTGCTGGCTTTGTTTTCGGTGCAGCGCAATACCTGATTTCATTAAGCGGATAAAGCAGTATAATAACCCCTTCGGAGTGTAGCTCAGCTTGGTAGAGTACTACGTTCGGGACGTAGGGGTCGAAGGTTCAAATCCTTTCACTCCGACCAATTTTCCCGATCAACTATTATGGTGGTCGACTCACGTTAAAACAGAGTAAAGACCGTGACACAAGGTAATTTATACATCATTTCAGCGCCTTCGGGTGCCGGTAAGAGCAGTCTGGTTTCTGCGTTGGTGGCAGATCGACCTGAGGTTGAAGTCTCGGTGTCACATACCACGCGTGTCATGCGCCCCGGCGAACAGGATGGAGTGGATTATCATTTTGTCGATGAAAAAACCTTTGTAAAAATGGTGGATCAGGGTCTTTTTCTGGAGTATGCGCAGGTGTTTGATAATCATTACGGCACTTCGCGCCAGAGCATTGAGGCGCAGCGGCAGAAAGGCAAGGACGTCATTCTGGAAATAGACTGGCAGGGAGCGCGTCAGGTCAGGCAGCTGGTCGACGGCTGTAAAAGCATCTACATTCTGCCGCCCAGCGTTGTCGCCCTGAAGCAGCGCCTGCAGAAACGCGGTCAGGATGACGATGCCCTCATCGAACGGCGCATGCGCGATGCGGTCAGTGAGATGTCGCATTATGATGAGTTTGATTATATAGTGATCAATGATGAATTTGAGCAGGCAAAAAAAGAGCTGTCTGCCATCTTTGTCAGTAATCGGCTGTTAAAAGATTTTCAGCAGCAACAGCATGCAGATTTACTGGCAGAGTTACTGGCCACAGAAGTTTAGTGGTTTTTTTAGAATTAACTGGAGTATGACACAAGATGGCACGTTTAACTGTAGAAGATTGCCTGGATTATGTAGACAACCGCTTTGACCTGGTATTGGTGGCGACACGCCGTGCGCGCCAGTTAGCCATGGGCGCGGATCCCTTGTTGCCGGTTGAAAATGACAAGCCTACCGTACTGGCTTTGCGTGAAATTGCAGAGAACCTGATTAACGAAGAGGTGCTGACACAGGCCGTCATTCGCCAGGATGATGTCGATGCCTTGATCGAAGGGGATCTACAGGATTTTGACAGGCAGTAAACAGCGATTTAATAGTTCTGATGTCAGAACCCGTTAACGGCGACAATAAAATTGCGGAAGGCATTGATAGCCGGTTTCTGATCTCGGAATTGTGTGAACTTGTCGGCACCTACATGGAAGCGGAGCAAGTTCAGGAAGTCTATCAGGCGTATCTGTTTGGTGCGCAAGCTCATGAAGGACAGGTGCGCCAGTCAGGCGAACCTTATATCTATCACCCGCTAGCCGTAGCAAGAATTCTTGCATCCATGCACATGGATGTGAAGAGCATTGTCGCCTGCATTTTGCACGACGTGCTCGAAGACACGCCGGCGACGCGCAAGGCCATCGAAAAGACCTTTGGTGAAGATGTGGCGCATCTGGTCGATGGCGTCAGCAAGCTCACCCATATCAAGTTCAAAAACAAGATCGAGCAGCAGGCCGAAAACATCCAGAAAGTGTTGTTGGCGATGGCGAAAGATATCCGCGTTATCCTGATCAAGCTGGCGGACCGTCTGCATAATATGCGTACCCTCGGTCCTTTGCGCCCCGACAAGCGGCGGCGCATTGCCAAAGAGACGCTCGAAATTTATATCCCTATCGCCAATCGACTGGGCATTTATACCATGCGCCATGAAATGGAAGATCTGGTGCTGAAAGCGATGTACCCGATGCGCTACAGGGTGCTGGAACATGCTATCGATAAAGCCAGCGGCCATCGCAAGGAGGTGATCAATAAAATCGACAAAGCCCTGGTCACCCGGCTCAATGAAATGGGGCTGGATGCCGAAGTGCAGAAGCGCAAAAAACACCTGTTCAGCCTGTATCAGAAGATGCGCGATAAACATCTGTCGTTCAATAAAGTCTTTGATGTCTACGCTATCCGGGTGCTGGTGGATACGGTCGACGAATGCTATCGGGTGCTGGGCGTGGTGCACAATTTATTCAAGCCCATACCCGGAAGATTCAAAGACTACATCGCCATCCCCAAGAGCAACGGATATCAATCGCTACATACCGCGCTTTATGGCCCGCATGGCATTCCCATGGAGGTGCAGATTCGTACCGATGAAATGGATGTCTATGCCGAAAGTGGCATCGCGGCACACTGGGTGTATAAATCATCCGGTGAATCAGGGGTAACCAGTGCCCATGCGCGGGCACGCGACTGGCTGACCGGTATTCTGGAGATGCAGCAGTCCGCGGGTGATTCGCTGGAGTTTCTGGAAAACGTAAAAGTCGATCTGTTCCACGACGAAGTTTATGTGTACACCCCAGAAGGCGACATTATCAAACTGCCGCGTAACGCCACGCCGGTGGATTTTGCCTACGCCGTACACACCGACATCGGCAACAGTTGTGTGGCGGCCAAGCTTGATCATACCTATGCGCCACTCAATATACCTCTGTATAGCGGCCAGACCGTTGAAATTATCACTTCACCAACAGCGCGCCCCAGTCCCGCCTGGCTGAATTATGTGGTGACGGTTAAGGCACGCAGTAATATTCGAAGCTACCTGAGCAACATGCAGGCGGACGAAGCGATCTCACAGGGTCGCCGATTGCTGGAGCGCTGCCTGAAAAGTCTGGGACTGCGACTGGAAGATGTGCCCGAAAAATCCATGAAAACGGTACTGGACGAATATGGCTTCAAGTCGGTCACGGAATTGCTGGAAGATGTGGGTATGGGTAATCGTTCGGCCAGCCTGGTAGTGAGACGTCTGGTGCCGGAACGAATTGCACAGAGCGATGCAGAAGAGACCCGCGAAATGAGATCGCAGTCGCCACTGGCGATTGATGGTACCGAAGGCATGGTGGTGTACTACGGCAAATGCTGCTCTCCCATACCCGGCGATGACATTATCGGTATTTTGAGCAAGGGTCGAGGCATCGTTGTGCATCGGGAAAACTGTAAAAATATTAGTCAGATACGCGCCGAAGTGGATAAATGCATTGATGTGCAATGGGCGGAAAATGCTGAAGGTAATTTCAGCTGCCGTGTCCGCATGGATGTAGCCAACAAGCCGGGCGTACTGGCGAGAACCGCTACTATTATTTCAGATGAAGGTGCCGATATCGAAGATATTGAGGTTGAGGATCGTGACGGTTTTACCACCACCATGTCATATCAAATCAGCTTGCAGGGACGTGTGCATCTGGCCAACATTATGCGCCGTCTGAGAAAAGTGCCTAATGTGTTAAAGATCTGGCGGGTTTAGAGCTAAAAAATTAGCGCCTGTTTCGTGCGTCCTTATCTGAACTTCCGCAGCTAATTCAACCGAAACCCGACAGCCTCCTAGTTAGATTTCTTGACGAACCGGGCCAGTATGACTATTCGCTGACCTTCCACACGACCTTCGATATGCTCAGGGTTATCAGCGACCAGTGAAATGTTTCGTACCGCAGTGCCGCGCTTGGCGGTAAAGTTGGCGCCCTTTACATCGAGATCCTTGATCAAGGTCACCGTATCGCCCGCCGCCAGTATCGCGCCGTTGCTGTCGACATGCGGCACAGCGCTGTCATTATTTTCAGCTTTACCGGTTTTTGCCCAGGCGAGGGTCGCATCATCCAGATAGAGCATGTCGAGCAGATCCTGCGGCCAGCCTTCGGCGCTCAGTCGCGTCAGCATACGCCAGGCCATGACCTGTACCGCCGGAATCTGACTCCACATGCTGTCGTTGAGGCAGCGCCAGTGATTGACATCAATACGCTCGGGGTTCTCGATCTGATCGCGACAGCTTGCACAGACAAGCACGCATTCATCGGCATTGTCTTTGGACGTGGCCAGGGTTTCGTAAATGCTCAGGTTTTCTGTAGCGCCACACAGCTCGCATTTTGATTCGCTGCGGCGGTGTAATGTTTTCTTGATGCTCATAAATGGGTAGTAGCTTAAATTTAAAGGCGGCTATTATAGTAAAAGCGACAGGGTATTAATTCGAAAATGATAGCCGATGCCGCAGCAGTCAGCGTTAGATCACACCTTCATTCTCGGCGTCATTGTTTTCATTGGTGGGTGGCTGGGCCGGCTCCTGCTGTTCGCGCCGCTGTTTCATTTTGTCGATGGCTTCGCGCAGGGCCTCATTCATTTTATTCATGCCCTCGAGGAAGGTCTCGCTCATTTCCCTGGAGCCCTCGCGCATAAACTGGTTGAGCATCTCCGCGCTTTCCTGCAATGCTTCGTTGAGCGGTGCAGTATCCAGATCTGATGATGGCGTATCCGGGGAAAGTTCGTCAGGCTTTTGAAGGACCGGAGTCTGAGTGCGAGTGACATCGACTTTCCACTGGCCGTCTTCCAGAATCAGTATGGTTTCGAAAGTTATTTCGGGAAGAACGGCCAGACTCCCGGGTGGAGCTGTGTCGATGGTTGTGGATTCAGACCTGATGATGGTCGTGACCGTAGCGCGTTCAGCGCCCAGATAGATTTCATCTAGCGGGATTTTTTCTTCATGCGGCAGTTTGAAGTAGTGGCTTAAGTCGCTCTGGCTGTCTTTTGTAACAAGTTTTGATGCTGCGACAAGGTCGTTATTCTTGAGGGCCTGCCAGTAGTTTTTTGTCACCTGGCTGGGTGTCTCAGAATTTGGCTGGCAGGCGCTAAGGCTGATAACTGCAAGCAGGGTAATAAAAGTGGAATATTTCATGGATTTGATATATAGGTGATGATTTAGATATTTTTGATTATGGTGGCTTGAACGAAAGAAGGCAACAGCTGCCTATATGGCTTTTTTACTAGGCAATTTTTATTCTGACCACTTTCATGAATTCGAAATCCAGACCGGCAACAGTTTCTTCAGCAGGATAATAGGTCAGGTTGACGAGCTGACCACTGAGATTTCTGTACCGTTTTTTTCGTTTGTATTTGAAGGGGACATCACAGCCCTCGATGATCACTGTATTTAGAATCCAGTCGTCCTGCGTGCGCTGTACATGCGAAGTAACTTTCGCCATATCGGTATGGGTCAGCTGCTGATGTCTTTTTAAAAGTTTTTCAGGTTCGGATTGCATCCGCCTATTATACGCTTAAGCAACCACATCGATGCGATTCGTCCTGATTATGCAGGTATTTAATTTTAAGAGGTAGAATGAATTAGTATGTTATTGCAGTGGTTATTACCTGATGAGTCTGCCTCAGGGCAGACTCAATAGACATTATAGTTTTGTGGCGAGAACAAGAAAGATCGGGTAGCGGCTATCATTTTTAACAACGGTATGCGCAGTCAAAAAACGAACATCCTTGAAGCCGTGCCCCTCTAATAATTTTTTTAGTTCGTCACGGTCAAAACCATGGTGGAACACACCTTCAACATCCTGCGGGTGAAAGCCGCCGTCTTCCGAGTCGAGGTCGGCCAGCGCAATCCTGGCCCCTGGAGTCAGGTGATCGTAAAATGCCTGAATGAGTTTCGCGGTATCTTCTACGTGGTGCAGGGCCATTGCACTTATGATCAGATCAAATTGTGCCGCCAGTGGTTCAGCTATAATGTCCTGACATACCGCCTCAACTTTGCCCTGTAATGTCGGCTTGGCGACCAGCTTTTCCAGCATGGCTTCGGAGATATCGACAGCTGTAATTTTACGTACAAAAGGGGCGATGTGAGAGCTGATCAAGCCGGTGCCGGCGCCGAAGTCCATCACCTGCATGCGATCATCAAGAGGGATCTCATTTAAGATTAAGGGCCCAATTGCCGCTGAGAGCTGGTTAACCATTTCGTTGGCATCCCAGTCTTTTGCTTTTTCATTAAAGTGATCTGACACTGAATACATTCTCCGGTTTAGTAGAAGCTTGAATGGCCAAAAAGGTTAAAAGAAGTATTTTGCAATAACCGCCCTGCCCGGGCAAAGCGGTAATGAGGGTATAACTAAAATTGGCCGCTGGCAAATTCAGCGAGTTTTGCACGATAAAGATGCACGGCGCTGGATAGATTGAACAGCAGTAGCGCCTGGGCGATTACAAACAATACTGTCGCGGGATAAAAGAACCACTGCGGCCACAGGGCGGTGAGAAATAATAATATCAGACTGGCCAGGTGAGCGCGAAATTGCCACAGGCCGGCTGCTTCAGGAATGATCTTGCGCATGTGCGGGACTTTTACCTGGGAAGTTCGCTGGTTGCTATCGCGCAAGGTTTTGTTGTGGCTGCTGAGGTGTAGCCAGATCAAAAAAGGCATGATTTTATACATCATGCCGTTTACCGTGGTCATGGCAAAACCGTGAATGACTAACACACCGAGTAACAATGCCGGTGGTTTCATGGCGGAGAAGCTGAACGATAAGCCGATCAAGGCAGTCAGAGCAAGGCTGATCATGGCCAGTCGCCAGAAATTCAGGGTCAGATCGGGGAGTTGGCGGCGCCTGGTATGTAGCAGCCAGAAAGTGGTGAATGCAAATGTCAGCAGGCAGATCGCCAGCAGTAAGTGACTGAACATTTTCAATATTGCCAGCGGCCAGATCTGAATCAGGCTCAGAGTGATCAGGGCGAAAAATATCAGCCAGCCCAGTGAGCGCTGGAGTATGAGCGGATATGGATTGGTAATCTGGAACATCGGAATCACCTGATAGGCCACAGCCATGATCAGCAGGCCTACCCAGCCCAGCAGCCCCCAGCTTAAGTGCAGATCGGTGAGCTTCCGGGCAAGCGGGAATGCAGCATCGCTGTAACTCATGGCCAGATAGAGTCCGAGGCCGGCGGTGATTGACAGAGACAGTAATGCCAGCAGCATCAGGGTGCGTGTTGCGTGTCGACTGGGGGTGCGTAATAAGCGCTCCGCTGCCATCACGATAAATACGCTAAACGAAAACAGCAGTGATGCCATGGCAATCATAAACAGCGCATTGATCTGCAGTAACCAGGCCAGGCCCAGACTGGTGCTGCCTAGAAACAGGGAGGCGTGAATGATGCCGCTGAAAAAGACCGGTCGTGGAATCATCATGCCCATCAGTACCGGCATCAGCTGCATCATGGCGCCCAACATGCTCATGGCCAGAAAGCCTAATGTCAGAAAATGGGTGACAGCCAGCAGCTCGGATGTCCAGCGGCTGCTCAGCATCTCCGGGCCGTGCCAGAGCATGACCAGTGCAGCGAGAAGACCAAACAGCGGTGCGCTAATCAGGAAGCGTGCGGGTACGGAAAAGGGCGGTGACTGCTGGAGTGAAAGATCGGCGTGCATATGATGCTGAGAGGAGGTTTGATAATAGCGATTAAGTGGGGGCTTCGATCGGCGTATCGATTATCGATTGCACGGCGGACGCCGCCTCCTGATCCTGCTCGCGCCAGATAAAAACTTCAACCGCGGAGACGGTGCCTTTGCGTTGAATATATTTGAAGTGTTGTTCATCGAGATTGCCGTACAGCATGCAGGGTTCACGCCGATGCAACATGCGCAGGTACTGACCGGGCTGTAATGAAGCAGCCGACTCAAGGGTTAATGTCAGCGGTTCAGGAGGTTCCAGCTCGCTCACATCCAGTAATATTTCGCCGGACATCAAAGGTTCTGCCACTCCTGGAAACGCTGTTGCCAGTGACCCTCTTTCGGGAGCCGCTGATCCATCAGATTGTAGAGAATTTGCTCCTCCTTCAAGTTGTGTTGCTCCATCATGATCAGCATGGTATCGGCAATACCCAGATAGTCATCACTGTGCTGACGATCCAGTGCATCGCGCATTTCAATGAGCAGCACGCGCATCTGGTCGTGTTCCATGCGCATCATTTCAGTAGGGCCCATGGTGATGCCGGTAGCCTCTTCAAAGGCGGGGAAGAGCACCTTTTCTTCGAAGCTAAGATGAGACTCCATGGCCTCTATAAATTCATTGAATGTTTGTGTCGCCGCTGCCCAGTCCTCGGAAGAGACGGCAGTTTCGGCTTTAGCAAAAAGCAGATCACAGTCTTTGTGATCCTGCGACATGAGTTTTTTAATGTGCATTTCAGTGAACTCCTAATTTAACAGTAAGAACCATAACAATATAAGGCGGAAACACTAATGATCTACATCAGAAAAAACGAGTAATAGCCGCAGCTGTTCAGCAAGGTCGAAATAGGTAAATACAATTACTTTTTATAAGTATAGAAAGATTTATGATAGTCTGACTGCTTAATAATAACGGACTAATGAGATGAACTATAACTCTGTTTTTTTGTTCCTTTTCCTTATGGCAGGTATGGGCATTGCGTCCGCCAGCGGCACCGATTCTGTTAATCTTGAAATGCCACCAGCATCACTGGAGCAATGGTACAAGCCCGCCAGCAAGCGTCATGTATGGCTGCACACCATGTTCGCACTGCGCCGGGAAATGCAGGCCATTGGCGAATATGCAGAGCTGGGGGATTGGACTGAAATGGATAAATGGATAAGTCGTCTGGAGAAGGATTACAGCAAAATCACCGAGATGGTGCCCGAGTGGGAGGATGAGATCAAGCCCAGACTGCTGCCGGAACTCAAAATGTTTGCTGAAAAAAAGGATGCTTATCGGACGACGAAAACACTAAAAATGATCCAGCGTACCTGTGATGATTGTCACCACAGCTATCAACCCATCGTGACGGCCATATACCGTTCGCCGCATTACGGGGACATCAGGGTTAAAAATCTCAATGGTGGCGAGCAGAGTTATGAAGATAGCATGGAGGTATTATCGATCTCGGTTAATCAAATTCTGATTGCGTTGGACGATGGTCACAAGAGCAAGGCATTGGTGGCCCGTCAGAATCTTGCCGACCAGTTACAGAGTCTTGGTGGGAGCTGTAGTCATTGCCATGGAAAAGAGATGTATCCCCATGAACGCATACTGGGCAAGGCGACGCAGCAGAGGCTTGATGTTCTCGAATCAGGAATTAGTGAAGGTCGGGTAAAAGAGAGTCAGCAGCTGATGGGAGAAATTGCCGTTAGTGTATGCGCACGTTGCCACAATATACACCGTATTGTGAATGATCTACGTAATGCCTTAGTGCCGGATAGATAAAGTCACGCAGTGTAGCAAATATGCAGTCGCTATATTACAGGGTCGATTGCGCATAGCTGGTACTGGTTTTTCTTTTAAAATCAGGCGTGAAGTGTGATCGCCCTTAGCATGGACGTATTACAGGTATAAAGGCTGTTTTTTGATTTGTACTTGCACAGAATATTCTGGCGTTTGAATTCGGCAATCATACGGCTAACGGTCTCCATCGTCGTGCCGATAATCGCGGCCATGTCTTCACGGTTGATCAAGGTGAATGCACCATTTTTATCAGCAAAGAATCCATCCAGTAATAGCAGTAAATGAGCAACCCTCTGTCTTGCTGTGCCGGTTCCTAATGCGACTATCCATTGATCGGCAAGATCCAGCTGGTTCTGTAACTGGTGGCTAATCTGGGTGTAAATAGAGGGCCGTTCGGCTATGGTTTTTTTGATTATCGAAACAGGGATTCGACAAACATCAACATTATCAACTGCAACAGCCGTATGGTGATAGTGGCTATTACCATACAGTAACTCAAGACCAATGGAGTCACCGGGGCCCAGTAAGCGTACAATTCTACTTCCACCGTTGCGAGCATTATTGGTCAGCTTAACCATGCCATGCCTTATGGTGTAAATAAATTTTCGATGAGTGTTGTTGCTGTAAATTACCGAGCCGGAGGGGAATAGAAAATGGTCTGCCGGCTGTAGTGTTGTATTTGCATCATCGGAATCTGAAAGCTCAGCAGAAAACAACTTGCAAAAATGACAGTTTTCGCAATATTCGCGTCCAATCCACTCTGAATTAATAGAAAGGAGGTTATGTGATTCTTTAATGGCAGAAATTTGTCTGTTTTGCATAATAATATTGTGTTTAATAGCAGGGGGTTTTCGGTTAATTGGTATTAGTAATATTGCATTATCAGAATGTCGCTGATGTAAACTTTTGTAAAAAAGCTGAAGATTTAAAAAAATTCATGCTGAAAAATAGTGGGCCAATTTTTAAAGCAGGTTTATAGCAGCAAAAAGAAAGGGGCTTTTTAATGAGCGATGGTAGTAACTTCCCAGCTATTTAAAAACTGCAAAAGCGAAGTATTCTTCCGAGAGATATTGAATAACTTGAGTGAGCTGATGCTCATGTATAACCATGTTCGCATAAAGAGGCGTGAAATTTCCGGGACTTGAGTTTATGAGAAACAGCTGCCGGAGCGAGAGAGGCAGCTGTTAATGATAATTACTATGGATGTTATCGCGATAATGCTTAGGGGGAGGGTAGTTAAGGGCTGGTTGAGAGGGGTTTGAACTCAGTAAGCATATGAAATCTAGCGGGTAAAAAATGTGGTTTCCCACTGCCATGCGGCTTCAATAATGGTTTCCAGTCGGTCGAAGCGGGGTGTCCAGCCCAGCGCCTGTTTGGCCAGCGTTGAGTCGGCAACCAGAACGGCGGGATCGCCGGCGCGCCTTTCGGCGTGGATCACTTTAAACTCTTTATTGGCGACACGTTTAACCGTGTCGACCACCTGCTGCACTGAAAAACCTTTGCCGTTACCCAGGTTGTAGCGGGCGCTGTCTCCGGATTTCTGCATCTTGTCCAGCGCCAGGGAATGGGCATCGCAGAGATCGTTGATGTGGACGTAATCACGAACACAGGTGCCATCCTCAGTGGGGTAATCCCGGCCAAAAATACTGATGGCCTCGCGTCGCCCGGAAGCGGCCTGCAGGATCAACGGGATGAGGTGTGATTCAGGGTTGTGGCGCTCACCGAGTTCACCTTCCGGGTCGGCACCGGCGGCATTGAAGTAGCGCAGGCAGGTGGATTTCAGGCCGTAGGCGCGGTCGTAATCTTCCAGCATCTGCTCCACCATCAACTTGCTGCGGCCGTAGGGATTGATGGGGTTTTTCGGATGGGCTTCGTCAATCGGCGTGTACTGCGGCTCGCCAAAGATGGCCGCGGTAGAAGAGAAGACGAAGTGCTCGAGGTCATGGCTCACCATGGCATCGAGCAGTACCTGAGTGTTGCAGACATTGTTGTGGTAATACATGCCGGGCTCGGTCACCGATTCACCCACCTCTATGAAAGCGGCAAAATGCATCACGGCATCAAATAGGTGCTTACTGAACAAGGTATTCAGCAGATCTTTATCACCCAGATTACCGTGGACAAATTCACCATATTTCACCGCATCTTCATAACCACGGCTCAAGTTATCAAGGGTGACAACTTCGTGCCCGGCCAGGGCGAGTTTTTTAACCATGTGTGAACCGATGTAACCGGCGCCACCGACGATAAGAATTTTCATTATATTTATTGACCGTTATAGAATTTCGACGTGAGTGTCGCTGCCGATAATGGGTCGCGACAGTTTTATCTGCATGCCTTCGGCGGCGCAGATGCATTTTATGGGGTTGCGTTGATGTTTGAAATAGGCGTGGTTTTCAATCTGAATTTCATCCAGTTCACTATCACTGCGATCCGGGTCGTGATGAAACATCACTAGCGTGCCCACTTCGGCATCCATTGCCAGCTGTCTCACCTGTGAAATTAATGAATGTCCCCAGCCGTGCTTGTGCGGCATGTCATCTTCAGTGTACTGCGCATCATGAATCAGCACATCAACTCCGTGTAGAAAATCGACCCATTCGTCATAGCTGGTGTGAACTTTGTAAGGCGGGTCAAGTTCGTTGTCGGTCACGTAGGCGCTGCTCATGCCCTCTTCTTCAAAGCGGAATGCGCTACCGCCGCCGGGATGGTTAAGTGCTTTTCTTATGACGTGAATATTTCTATTTTTTAATATAGTTTCTACATTGTCGAAGATACAGCTGTTGCGCGAAGGCAGCTGTTCAAGGGTGACCGGAAAGTTGATGCCGTTCATCTGACTGAACGGGGTGCCGGGTAAGTGATCGGGTGAATCGGCGCTGGTGAAAACATCAATTTCGCGTTCGGCCTGGAAGATCGGTGCGAAGAAAGGATAGCCCTGAATATGATCCCAGTGCACGTGCGAAAGAATGATGTTGATGGGCGTTGATTTGCCGAGCAGGCTGCGCCCCAGTTGCTTCATGCCTGTGCCCGCATCTAGAATTACATCCGCGCCGTTATCCAGTGCTAGATGGACGCAGGAGGTGTTACCGCCATATTTGATCGTAGCGGGGCCGGGTGTTGGCGCGGAGCCTCGAACTCCATAAAAGGTGATAATCATTATGCGTCAGTATAAATCCTTCTAAACCGCATCCGGCTCAAGATAGGCTGACCAGTCCCTGTCGGCATCGCCAAATACAAAGAAGAAGGGATTGAGCAGGCTGTCTTTGGTGTTGTAGTTCAGTTCCGTCATATCCAGTTTGGTGACCCGGCCACCCGCCTGCTCGACAATGCACTGCGCGGCGGCGGTGTCCCATTCCGAGGTCAGCCCCAGTCGGGGGTAGAGGTCAGCCCGGCCTTCCGCCACCAGGCAGAACTTGAGCGAGCTGCCCATGCTCAGTAATTCGGCGTCACCCAGGTTTTTCATATAGGCCTGAAACTGTTCAGAGGCGTGCGAACGGCTACCGACGACGACCGGTTTGTCCCGGGCCGGCGTCTGCACATGAATGGCTCTGGCCTCGCCGCCCTGTTCGATTTTGAATGAGCCGCCCTGCTGCCAGCCATAGTAGTCAATATTCAGGACCGGCACGTGGATCACGCCTATGACGCTTTGGTGATTATGGATGAGCGCGATGTTGACGGTGAACTCGCCATTGCGCTTGATGAATTCCTTGGTGCCGTCGAGGGGGTCCACCAGCCAGTAGGTGTGCCACTGCTGTCGCTCGGCAAAGGGCAGTTTGGCCGACTCCTCAGAGAGCACGGGAATATCCGGGGTCAGCGTCGACAGCGCCTTAACAATGGCGTTGTGCGCGGCCATGTCGGCATCGGTGAGAGGCGATTTATCGTCTTTTTCCTCAATGCTGTAGTCGCTGTTATAGATTTCAAGAATTCGTTCACCAGCTTCGCGGGCGATGGTAACGCATTGCCGGCACAGCTGTTCGAGATTGAGAATTTCTGACATAAGCACGATTCACTTGTTAAACTGGAAAAGTGGATACTACTATATCCCCGATTTTCTGTCTGTATTTGAGGTTTTTATGAAGAATTATCTGGACTGGGAAGAAATTAACACGGTCTTTCTCGATCTTGATGGCACGCTGCTGGACTTGCATTTCGACAACCATTTCTGGTTGAAGTATGTCCCGCTCTGTTATGCCGAGAAGCACAAATTGAGCCACGCGGAAGCGCATGAGTTTCTGATGGGCCGGTTCAAACACGTCAGAGGCAAGCTGGAGTGGTATTGCGTCGATTTCTGGACGCGCGAACTGGATCTGAACATCGCGCAGATGAAGTTCGAGATGTCGCATAAAATCGCCGTGCGTCCCGAAGTGCGTGAATTCCTGCAGGCGCTGAAAGATGCGGGCAAGCGCATCGTGCTGGTGACCAATGCGCACCCCGCTAGCCTGTCACTGAAAATGAAAATAACGGCCCTGGATACCTATTTCGACCGCATGGTCATTTCACACGATATAGGCATGGCCAAGGAGCATGACGGCTTCTGGAAACGCCTGCACGAAATCGAGCCTTTTGAACCGGCGCAGACGCTGCTGATCGATGACAATCTGGAGGTGCTGCAAAGCGCCGAGCACTATGGCATCAAATATTTACTGGCTGTGTTGCAGCCCGACAGCCAGGCCGATGAAGTTGAAACCCTGCACTACCATGCCGTTCACCGCTATACCGATGTGATGCCATCCTGAACGGCGGTATCATTATTTAAACTGCTCGTCCCACTTCTTGTAACGTTTCCTGCAGTAAGCCAGTAGCTCTTCGTAGTTTCTAAAATAGAGATCGAAACCATCTTCTGAGGGTGCGTCGTATTCACAGTAATCATTAGTGTGTTCACGGCATATTTCCGGGCGCGTCTCATAGATACCGCAATCGCCATTGACTTGCAGATGCTGGCAATTACCGCTGATCAGCAGGGTCCAGCCGTCATCATCTTTATAGATGCTGACATGCTCATGGGAAACCTGCCACAGCAGCTGCTGGAAATCACTTTTTGATTTGGGCGCATCAAGATGGTGGGTGACATAAGTACAGCAGATCGAACCGGTGCAGAAGCTGCATTTGTTTTCAGTGGTGATTTTTATTTTCTTCGTGCTTGTTTTTGTTTTCATGGGTAATTACATCAACGCCGGATCAGGGTTTTACATTAAGCCTAGTTGCTTCAAATTGCCGCTGTTTTTCAATAGGTACTGACCATTGGACTGGGGTTTGGCGAACAGGCTCAGGCTGCTTTTCAGATTATTGCTGGCGCCGTTTTGCGGCGTCAGCTGCAAATCGACCTGATAGCCGGTGTTTGCACCCAGCGAGGCCTGGCCCGCTATCGCCAGCTGTCCGTTCTGATTGGAAACGGTCGCATTAATCGGGTTCTCGTCCGATTCAGCCAGGGTAATAGTGATGTCGCCCAGTCGGGCCATTTCGGCAATGGTGACACTGGCGTTGCTCCACTTGACGATGCCGTTAAGGGCAGGCACGCCGCCCGGCTGCCAGCTGAGCGAGGTCAGATCAAGCGAAACATCACCGGCAATTTCGCCCATCGGCAGTGCCGCCAGCTGGCCGAGCGTGTGTGCATTCATCTCGGCTTTGATGTCTTTGCCTTCTAGTGTCTGGCTCGGTCCCACGCTCAGCTGCCCGCTCAACGGGCTGTTATTGTAGAGCGCGTCGAATTCAACGCAGGCCCTGGCCATCAGCAGATGTGTAGTGCAGACCGACCAGTTTACATTCCTGAATACATGGCCGTGAACGGTAACCTGCTGCGCGGAACCCTGCCATAAGGTGCCGCTGACGTTCTGCATGTTGACCTGGGGCAGCTGAGCCTTAAGCACCGAGGCCATCGAAGCGGCGGGGATGTTGGCAGTTAAAAACAGCGCCAGCGCCAGGATGCCGGTAATCAGGTAGTATTTTATTTTCATGGCAGTTTTTCAAATGAGAGTCGTGCGCTAATGGTGCCGGGCTGCTCATTGCGCTCTATGATGGCGGTGGTGACGGTGACCCCGTGCTGCTGTTCCAGAGTGTTGAGCCAGACCAGCATCTGGTCGAACGAGGCTGAATCGATCTGGGCATTGGCACCGCTCTTTCCGGAGGACTCAATCTTGTTGATGTGCTGCTTCAAGCCGGAAATTTTCGCGCTGTTCTCCAGAATCAAGGCGATGGGCTGAGTGCTGGATGCGGGTCTGGTGCCGGCACCCTTCAGCGACCTGACTTCTACAGAGGCGGTTTGCATCCAGGCATAAATCTCCTGTTGAGATTTCAGTTTCTGCTGCGCCTGATCACGGCCCTGATGCAGTGGCTCCCATACCATGAGGTAAAACAGGGTGCTCACAAGCAGGGCTATCGCGACCACGAGCAGGTTTTTGTCACGCCCCGGCAGAGTGCTGAACCAGGTATTTAAAGCGTCGAGTTTCTGTTTCATGATGATTGCGCGCGTTTGATGCGAAGGCTGCCATTAACCTGATTCTTTGCTGATGACGACGAGATGATTTCAGCACTCAGATCAGCCTTGTTGAGTTTCTTGTTCAGCTGTTCGATATTCTGCAGGTTGGCAGCGGTGACTTCAATGTCCAGGGTGTTCTGGCGATAACTGATGGACTGTATGACGATCGATTTCTCGCTCGAGAGGGCATCGCCGGCAGCGGCGAGCAGGCTGATCAGGCCGGCATTTGAGCCGGTGTTACCCAGTCCTTTTAATTCATTGAGTTTTTGCTCCATTTGCACTCGGGCATTAACGATGCGCTGGCTCTGCGGAAATGTTTTCCTGTATAGGTTTTCAATTTCAACTTGCAGCTTTTCATTGCTGCCCTGAAATTTATAATATTGCACGCCGGTAATCGCCAGGTGCAGGCCCAGCCATACCGCCGCTAACGTAGTCGGCAGGCGCCAGCGCAACCGGTTCTGGTTGACCTTGGGTTTTGGCTTGTAGGCATTCTGCAACAGGTTAAGCGAAAGTGCCTGTCGGTATTGGCCGCAATAAATCACCAGCGGATGCGTGTTGTAACTGACCTTGACCAGCTCGAGCTGTTCCGGGATCACCGCCTGGATGCTGTCTGTTTCGGAAGCGTCACCGTCCGGCGTGAACAGAATGAGTTTTTCAGGCGGCTGGCGAGTGGCTTTTTGCAGTTCCGCCTTGAGCAGCAGGGCCAGCATGTCGCGGTCAAATTCACCGGCGTCAAACTGGTCAAACTGCACTTTGGCGCGATCATCATCTAATAGAATCGCCCATTGTGTCGGACTCGCGGTGAGGCAGAGCGTATCGGGAATCAGCGCCATCGGCGCGATGCCGGACTGTTCCAGCTGCCTGAGGATGCGGCCCAATATATCATGCCTGATGGCCAGCACCGGGGTGGTGCCGTTGCCGGCAGTTCTGCCGGTGACAAAATGCAAATCATCAATGTCGTCAGCAATTTTTTCTTCGAGGGCGAAAGGTGCTGCGCGTAGCAGTTTTTGCGGGTTCCGGATGGGCAGCTTGATCACATCAATGTGTATGGCGGTACTGTCGAGCAGAATAACAGTGCTATGTTTTGCCGCGACGAGTGCGGCCTCATCCAGCGAACCGTGCGTCAGCATGGTACTGAGCTCACCGGCAGCGTTCACTAGCGCCCAGACAGCTGCGTCGGGATGTTCGGGATTAAAATGGATGAGCAGTGTGTCGGCCACTAATAAGCCCCCTGTGAACGCGCTATTACCTGCGTGTCGCCATTATTTTCGCGATGAATAATGCTGTACATCAGGGTTCTGGCCTGACCAATTCGGGCTTCGCTCTCCAGTAGAAAATAATCGCTGCTGACAGAGAGTCCGGCGGTATCGGTGATGACCGTAGAAAGATTGTAGTCGCTCAGAAATTCTTGCATTGTCTGGGAAGGATTAGTCTGCCTTTGAACGATGATGTCTGCGACCATCGCAGTGCTAATATTGGCTGCCAGCGATTCTAGCACTTCTGCCGGCGCTGTGTTGACGTTGATATCCGCAGGCGGGCCAAAGGCACACAGAAAACTTTCGCTTCGCTGCATGATCTCGCCATCGGTAAAACCTTTGATCAGGCGTAACTCGCTCAGGCTCAGTAACGGCTGGCCGGCACTGCGGTAAGGCCGCTCCTGATTGAGGTAGTAGCTATCTTCCGCGCCATCGGGCAGGGTGGTGTCGGGATTGGCATCGATCCAGTCGATAATGGCCTGAGAAAGATCCGTGACCGGCGGGCTGGGAAGGCGTTGCATCAGGCGGTTAAAGCGTTGCTGGGCGAGGGCATTCGGCTGCTCGTTGTAATATAGCGAATTCAGATTGAAGCAGCCCTGCAGGTCGGTCAGCCTGCCCAAAACGCTGCCGCCTTCGACCGGAAAGGGGGGCAGTTCCATAGCCCAGTCTTCATCCAGAGAATCATAATTATTGTCCAGGCGATCTTCTTTTAAAGTACGGCGGGCATAGTATTCTGCATGTTTCAGGTAGAGCAGGGCCTGGTCGCTGGCGATGACATTGCCGGAGCGGCGGATGTCCAGCTGCAAGCGCATGCTCAGCTCAACGCTGATCACGGCAGCCAGAGCAACAATCAGCAGCGCCGTGATCAGAGCCACGCCTTTCTGTGCAGCAGGTAATCTCATCAGCCGCCCACCTGATAAAGCCGGCTGATCTCACCCCAGTTTTCCAGCTCCAGGGTGAACTCAATGGCGCTGAGTCGGGATGGATTATCCCCGGCCTGTTGAGCATTGAGCGGCGGCCATGTCGAATGCCACTCTCCGGCATCATCGCGGTAACGTAACTCCACCGCCGTCACCTGCTCCAGCAGAATGCTTTCGTAGGGCTCCATGCCTTGCGCCCGGTCGAGCTGGGGCCAGAACAGGCGCAACAGCTTTCCATCCTCGTGCTGATAGGCGACGCGCAACAGATGGCTGCGCTGCAATCCGGCCGGATTGCGTCGCCCGTTGCGGGTAAACTCGAGCAGGTAATCAATGCTGTTGCCGGCCGCAAAAAAAGGCTGAGTGTTGCCGTATTCATCGCGAATATCACGTTCGATCACCTGGGTGAGATCCCGGCTGATGCTGAGCACCGCGCGTTGAATCGACTGTAAGCGTTGCAACTCCAGTTTTGAGTGGCTGCTGTTCTGAATAATCTGACTGAGGCCACCGTAGGCCATCACCGACATGACCGAGAACACGGCGATGGCGATCAGCAGTTCGATCAGGGTAAAGCCACGGCAGGAGGAACGTTTGGCCTGTAGAGAATGAGTTGGGCGCGGCTGCATTTATCTGTTCACATAGCCCATTAAACGGGTCAGGTTCTGTTTGTGGTTTTTGTCGGCAAACACCTCTAGTTCAACCCCGCGGGCATTGTCATCCTGCGTCTCTTTCACCGTGCGCAGCCAGAACCATTCGGCACCGGCCATCTCTGAACTGCCCTTGCGTTCACCCAGCGCCGGCCATTCCTCCTCCAGTTGCAGCTGGGTCATCTCGTTCATGGCCACCCAGTGGGCCAGGGTTTTCTGTTTCAGGTAGCCGGTCTGGTAGGCCTGATTGCCCGAAGCGCTCATCAGCGCGCCCAGCGAAATGGCGATAATGGTGAGCGCGATCAGCACCTCGATCAGCGTGAAGCCGCCGTTACGGTGTCGGTTAAAGGTGTGAGGGGGGCGTTTAAAAATCACTCTGCCTGGCCTCGTGTTTGCCGTCGATGCTGCCGCTGACCTGATAACCGGTGGCGATGCCGCGAATGCTGAAATAGACGGTGAATTCAGGCGTAATCTCTTCGCTGGAGAGCAGGAAGACCTGGGGTTTGAGCTCCTCCTCTGTGCGCTCGCTGTCATTTTGTTCAGAGGGCTCCCCGATGACGACATCCAGTTGCTCGATGGCCAGTTCGATCTCCATCTCGTTGGGCAGCTGCCGTTCGCGCAGCAGGCGGTCGCCGCTAACAGCGCGCCACTGCTCGTCTTCGTAGCTCAGAAAGCGGTAACTGTGGCGTTTGAATTCAAGCCCGTATTCGGTGTTTTTCAGCACCGCCTCTTCCAGCACCAGTTGTACCAGGCGATCAAGTCGACGCGCCTCTTCCGCCATTGACTCTTCGGGGGAATGGCCGCGAATGGTGAATGAGACAAAGGTGAAAAGGATCGAAACAATGACCAGAACAATCATCAGTTCGAGCAGGGTAAATCCATTTACCCTGCTCGAACCTTCATTGCAAACACGTGAATTGAGTTTTGGGTTATTCAATTTCCCATGAACCGATATCGGCGGATACGCCTTCACCGCCAGGTGCACCATCGGCGCCCAGTGAATAAATATCGAGCTCACCGTGTTGCCCCGGACTCAGGTACAGGTAATCGTTGCCCCAGGGATCTTTGTTCAGCTTCTTAATGTAGCCGCCGGCTTTCCAGTTGGCCGGTTCAGGATTGCCGCTGGGCTGGCTGACCAGTGCTTCCAGCCCCTGATCGGTGGTGGGGTAGAAATAATTATCCAGACGGTAAACATCCAGGGCGCTTCCCAGCGCGGAGATATCGTGTTTGGCCTTGGCGACGCGCGCCTTATCCGGATTATCCATGATTTTAGGAACTACAACCCCGGCCAGAATGCCAAGGATGACAATCACCACCATCAGTTCTATCAGGGTAAAACCCTGCTGGTATGATTTGAGAATATTGATTTGTGATTTCAAACTTTTGACTCCTGATGAATAATATTTTGCCACTTGTAACGCAACCCGTTAGAGTTCGTCCAGCTTTTTAAGTTCACACTTGATAAATGTTGGAATGATAACAAATGCGTCTCGAACTGCCTATGCAAAACCGTCTTTCTATGCACTGGAGCCATGGCCTGTGGTTGCTGGTGTTGCTGCTGAGCGCCTATTTGCAGGCCAGTGGCCAGGTACCCGGCTGGCGTTATGATCTACAGCTGATCAAGCAGGGCCACTACTGGCTGCTGCTGAGCGGCAACATAGTACATCTGAACTGGGCGCACTGGGGATTAAATATGGCCGGTCTGGGGATTGTGGCCTTTTTTTTCAGCAGTTATGGCGCTGTTTTTCACTGGTTGCTGGTGATGCTGGTCTCGGCAATGTTTGTCGGCGTCGGCCTGTACTGGTTTAATCCGCAGGTCAGCACCTATGTCGGTCTCTCCGGTATCCTGCATGGGCTGTTCATTTACGGCACTGTGCGCGAAATACGTTTCTATCCCGCCAGTGGTTATGCGCTCATGGCTCTGCTGGTGGGCAAGTTGCTCTGGGAGCTCATGTACGGTGCGCTGCCGGGTTCGGAGGAGCTTGCCGCAGGTCGCGTGGTCACCGATGCGCATCTGTATGGCGCCGTAGGCGGGGGCGTGTCTGCGCTGCTGTTGGGGTTATTTCACCAGCTGGTTCAGGTCAAAAATGGGCAGCAGAATGCCAAGCACAATCAGTAACACCAGCAGCCCCATGACGCTGATAATCAGCGGCTCCATGATGCCGACGATGAAGGCGATCAGGGTGACCTGTTCACGCTCCAGCTGAGTGGAGGCGCGGTGCAGCATCTCATCCAGCTTGCCGCTGTTTTCACCGCTGGCAATGAGCTGCAGGGTGATAGGGGGGAACAGCCGGCTGCTGGCCATTGACTTGCTGATGCCGCTGCCTTCACGGACCCGGTCAGTGGCATCGAGGATGGCATTGCGCAGGGGCAGATTGCTGACCACCTGAGCCGAAATTTTCATCGCCTCCAGTACCGCTACGCCGCTGCCGGAAAGAATACTGAAAGTGCGGGTGAACTGGGCGGTATTCAGGCCACGAACCAGCTTCTGTATGAGTGGCAGCCTGAGCAACAGGCGGTGATAACGCTCCTGATAGCGGGGTTTCTGCAGCAGCACTTTCAGGCCGATGATCAGCGCTATCAGTATGAAAACAGCATACACGCCAAAGTTGACCACGAAGTCACTGATGCTGATCAGCCCTAGCGTCAGGCCGGGCAGCTCCTCGCCAATGTCCTCGAATACCGCCACCACCTGCGGCACCACATAGGCCATCAGGAAGCCGACGATGAGTACGGCGAAGCCGGTGAGAAAGACGGGATAAATCATGGCCTGACTGACTTTGCTCTGTAGCTCCTGCCGGGTTTCGGTGTAGTCGGCCAGCCGCTCCAGCACGGTATCGAGGTGGCCGGATTTCTCGCCGGCATCGATGGTGGCGCAGAACAGGGGCGAGAAAACCTTGGGGAAATCGGCCAGTCCGGCGGCCAGGGTATGGCCTTCCAGCACCTTCGAGCGAATCGCGTACATCATGCTTTTGATGCGCGGTTTATCGGACTGGTTGGCCACCGCCGAGAGCGATTCTTCCAACGGCAGGGCCGCCTGTATCAGCGTGGCCAGTTGCCGGGTGAGCAGGGCCAGCTCGGTGGAGTTGATGCCGCGCTGAAAAAGCTTGATTTGATGCAGTGACGAAGCTGTCTTGCTCGATTTCTTTTCCGATGCCTTGGTGTTTTCCATCTGCAGTGGCGTCAGGTCCTGATCGCGCAGAAGCTGGCGTGCCTGCCGGGCGGTGTCGGCTTCGATGACACCCCTTTTCTCCCTGCCTCTGCTATCCAGCGCTATATATTCAAAGGCGGCCATAATCTACTCGCACAGAATTAATCTTCACGACTCACCCGGATAACCTCTTCCAGCGAGGTGATGCCCTTCAGGATCATGCGTCGCCCGTCCTGGCGCAGGCTGGGCGATTTGGTGCGGGCATATTTTTCCATGTCGTGTTCACTGGCACCGTCGTGAATCATAGCCAGCAGGGTGTCGTCAATGGGGACCAGTTCATACAGGCCGCTACGGCCTGCATAGCCCTGATAGTTGCAGGCTTCACAGCCCTCGGCGGTATAGATATGAGTGATATCATCGGCTTTCATGCCCAGCCACTGGCGCTCGGAGTCGCTGGCAACATGGGGTTTTCGGCAGTTGGGGCAGAGGTTGCGCACCAGCCGTTGTGCCAGCACGCCCACCAGACTGGAAGCCAGCAGGAAAGGTTCGACACCCATGTCGCGCAGGCGGGTGATGGCGCCGATGGCAGTGTTGGTATGCAGCGTGGACATCACCAGATGGCCGGTCAGACTGGCCTGCACGGCAATCGAAGCGGTTTCGAGGTCGCGAATTTCACCGATCATGACCACGTCAGGATCCTGCCGCAGAATAGAGCGCAGGCCGCGTGCAAAACTCATGTCGACCTTGGTGTTGACCTGGGTCTGGCCGATGCCGTAGATGTAATACTCAATAGGGTCTTCGACAGTGAGAATGTTGCGCGACTTGACGTTGAGACGGGTCAGCCCGGCGTACAGCGTGGTGGTTTTACCCGAACCGGTCGGGCCGGTGACCAGAATAATGCCGTGCGGCTTGTGTAATAGCTGGTCGAAAGTGTCGCGGGTGGCTTCGGCCATGCCCAGCTGTTCCAGATCCATACGCCCGGCCTGTTTGTCGAGCAGACGCATCACCACCCGCTCGCCGTAGCCCGAGGGCAGGGTGGAGACGCGGACATCGACCGAGCGCCCGGCAACCCGCAGAGAGATGCGGCCATCCTGGGGCAGGCGTTTTTCAGCGATATCCATTTTCGCCATGACCTTGATGCGCGAAATCACCAGCGGTGCAATGTTGCTGGGCGGTTGCAGTATCTCGCGCAGCAGACCATCGACGCGAAAGCGTATGCGCATTTTGCTTTCAAAGGGTTCAATATGAATATCTGAGGCATCGATCTTGATGGCTTCGGTGAGCAGGGCATTGATCAGGCGAATAATGGGCGCATCATCATCCGCTTCCATCAGATCTTCCGGCTCCAGTGAACCGGCCAGCTCATCGAGGTTGAGCTCATCACCCACGCCCTGCATCATGGCCATGGCCTGATCGCTGCCCTGCTCGTAAGTCTGGGCCAGCAGCGCGGCGAACTGTTCGTTGGAGGCCGGCGCCAGATTGAGCTTACGGCCGGTGGCGCGTTTGACTTCGGCCAGAATCAGCGGGCTGAAATCCTCGCGATGCAGAATCTGAACCTGATCATCGGTTATCTGGCCGATCAACACACCGTGGCGCTTGGCGAAGGCATAAGGCAGCCGTTGCGGCGTTAAGACCTCATGGGAGATTTCAGCGGCTTCAGAAATATTGGTCATCATCATCCCATTCAAAATCATTTTGGTTTTTGACGGGGTCCTCTTGTCGGTTTTTGGCTTCGCCTTTATCAATCGTCGCCGGCTTCAGGGGCTCCAGCAGCGGAGTGTCATCATCCGCTATGCCTTTTTCAGGCTGAAGTTGCAGGCTGCGCAGGTAATTGTATTTTTCATTGGTGATAAAGGCCGCATCGGCATCATCGCGCAGAATGCTGGGGCGTAGGAAAACCATCAGGTTCTGTTTGCTCTTGTTGCTGGAGGTGGATCTGAACAGCGCGCCCAGCAGGGGGATATCACCAAGCAGAGGAACTTTGCTCTCGCCTTCGCTGATGGTCTCCTGAATCAGGCCGCCCAGAACCAGAATACCGCCATCATCCACCAGCACACTGGTTTTGATTGAACGTTTACGGGTGGTAATGCCGGAGACCTCACTGCCGGGAATCACGCTGGAGGTCTCCTGTTCCAGATCCAGCTTGATGGTATCGCCCTCATTGACCTGGGGCGTGACTCTCAGGGTCAGGCCGACATCCTGGCGCTCGATGGTCTGGAAGGGGTTGCTGGGATCGCTGCTGCCGGTGTTGGTGAACTGGCCGGTAACGAAAGGTACATTTTCACCCACAATGATCTCGGCCTCTTCGTTATCCAGTGTGACGATGCTGGGGGTGGAGAGAATATTGCTGGAATCATCGGTCGCCAGCGCCCGCAGCAGCAGCGCATAGCGGGTGCCGGAGCTGCTGGTCTTGCCGGCACCGAGGGTGAGTCCGGGACTCAGCAAAGAGCTGGGGTCCGTGGTCAGACCGCTGGCGGCGGCGAGAATATTACCCAGGCCGCCGAAATTGCTCATGCCCACCGGGACATTATCATCGTCAGAGGGTGAGCCGTCGACTGCCATGCCGACGCCCAGTTCGCGGCTTTTGCCGGCGGTAATCTCGGCGATGATGGCTTCAATCAGCACCTGAGCGCGGCGGATATCGAGCTGGCGGATAACCGACTTCAGGCTTTTCAGGGTGTTGGGGTCGGCGGTAATGATCAGCGCATTGGTATCATTATCGGCCTGAATATCCGCCAGCTGGGAAAAGACGCCGGTTGAACCGTTCGCGGCAGCTGCCGGAGCCCTCGCCGGCGTCGAACCTCTGGTCCCCGGTGACTGAGATGTCGCGTTCTGAATGCCGGTGAGGATCTGCACCATATTTTCCGCCTCGGCATATTTGAGATAGATGACGTGGGTATTGCCGCCACCTGTTTCCAGCGCGGTATCCAGCTGAACAATGGTGGCACGGGCCTTGAGTCGCGCAGCGGGATCTCCCGACATTAATACGCTGTTGGTGCGCTCGTCAGCGGCCATATTTATTTTACTGGCCTCATTTTTGGCTCCGCTGGTCTGGTACAGAGAGTTGACGATGCGCACCAGCTCAGTCGCCGAAGCATGTTTGAGCGGAATGATTTCCAGCTCATCAGTGTCCGGTCGATCAACGCCCTCGATGATTTGCATCAGACGCTCGATGTTACCGGCGCGGTCGGTAATGATCAGGCTGTTGGTGGGCGCATAAGCCGCCAGATGGCCCTGCTGCGGCACCAGGGGTCTCAGGATGGGTACCAGTTGCGCCGCCGGTACATGATCCATGCGGATCAGTTTGGTGATCAGCTCGTCATCGGCAAGCTGTTTGCCATTGACTGACAGGGGGACGGCGCTCTGCTTGGCATTGACCTCGGGAATGATTTTTATCACCGAGCCAGTCGGCACGGCGGCGAAACCGTGTACCTGCAGCACCGAAAGGAAAACTTCGTAGACCTCATCCGGCGACATGGTGTTGGCGGAGACCACCGTCACCTTGGCCTTGATACGCGGGTCGATGATGAAGTTCTTGCCGGTGAATTTTGAAACCGTGCTGATCAGCGCTCGAATATCGGCATCTTTAAGGTTGAGCGTGATCTCATTCGCCATTGCCGAAAAGCTGAACAGCAGCAATAAAATAAAGCTGCTGGTGATGCCGGGCAGTCGTGCTCTGGCGGAGCTAATTCTTAAACGGGTCATGCATAGAATCCTGTTGCTTTTTGTGTATCCAAAATGTTTATTGTAGCTGAATATTAAGGGGAATCTCGACGCCATTACGTTTCACGATAATGTTGACCTGGCTGGCTGAGCTCAGCTCTCTCAAGGCACTAATGCTGTTGTTCATGTCGTTGAGGCTGACGCCATTGACCGAAGTAATCACATCGGAGGCTTCAAGTCCCGCCTGCCTGAGCAGGTCACTGTTTTGCTGGGGTTGCAGTCGATAGCCCACCTGTACGCCATTTTCCCTGACCACGACCGGCAGGGCGTACTTGCTGAACGAGGTCGGGTTACTGATCAGTTCACGGCGAATGTTTTTTATTTTTTGTGAGGCAAGTGCGGACATGGTTGAAGTGGACGACTGCGGTCTGCCCACTGGGGCGGAGATCAGGTCATCACCCTCGTCTTTCTCCATGCGCAGGGTTTCTAGCTGGCCCTGGCGTTCGATAATGACGTGTTGGGCGTGGATCTCTCTGAGCGTTATACCCCCCGGCATTTTATCGTCGATGCCGTAGATCTCTTCCTGACCGTTGGCGCCCCGCGCGATAATGGCGCTGGCCATTTGCGTTTCACCTGCAGTGAGGATGCCTCTCAAAACCAGATTGAGTTTTGTATCGGGGGCTTTTTCAGCGCTCATCTGGGGGCCTTGATTTTGGGCAACACCGAACAGATGAGCGCTGGTCAGGCTGCGGAAAGCCTGCTGCTGTGATTTTTGGGCATTGTCAGCGTTTTTGTCTGTGCCCGAATTCGCCGAGGGGGTGGCAGCGAAAAATTCAGATTCAGGTTCAGCCAGCAGCATCCAGATGCCCTGCGAGAGCAGCTGCGCGCAGGCGATAATCAGCAGGAAATTGATCACCACGGGCAGGCGTTTTAACAGCGGTTGCAACTGCTCGCTGTGAGTGAATAACTGGTTAAAAGTTCGGGTCATGGAGTATTGCTTAATGGACTGTTCATTTAGGCAGCAATCTTAACAGGATGATAGCGAAAACGCAGTATATCGGGCGCTGACAGAGTTATCATCTGTGGCTGTTGCAGAAACGATAGAGTGCTATTTCACTGAATAAGTTCGGAAATAGTTTCATCAGCAGCGAGCTGCGACTGCGGGTATGGTCGACAAAAGTCCGCTCCAGGATTTTTATGCCTCGTTCGCGGCATAAAATTTCAAAATCCTGCACTGTACACAGATGAATATTGGGGGTGTCATACCAGCGATTGGGCAGGCTTTTGGTGACCGGCATGTGACCGCCCAGCGCCAGTTGCATGCGTCCCCTCCAGTGCGCCATGTTGGGGAAGGTGACGATGCCCTCCCTGCCCACACGCAGCATCTCTTCGATGAGTTTTTCCGGGTGGACGGTGGCCTGCAGGGTCTGGCTCATGATGACGTAGTCGAAACTGTTGTCCGAGAAATAGTCTTGCAGGCCGTTGTTCAGGTCGGATTGAATGATGTTCAGATTATTGCTGAGGCAGATTTCTATGTTGCGCTCATCAATTTCCAGGCCGATGCCGTGCACCTGCTGATGGTCGCGCAGGTATTTCAGCAGGGTGCCGTCGCCGCAGCCCAGATCCAGGATCGATGCGCCGGGTTTGATCCATTCGGCAATGATGGCAAGGTCGGCGCGCATTATTGAATAGCCTCGCGGATGCTTTTCATGTAGCTGTGAAATATGTTCATGTAATGGGGAATAGGAATCAGAAAGGCGTCGTGGCCATGGTGCGCCGTGATCTCGACATAACTGACCTGCTTGCGGGCATCGAGCAGCGCCCTGACAATTTCCTGTGAGCGTTCGGGGGCGAAGCGCCAGTCTGAGGTGAAGGAGATCACCAGGAATTTCGCCGTGGCCCTGCTGAGGGTCGCCGCCAGGTCGTGACCGTGTTCGCTGGCCGGGTCGAAATAGTCCAGCGCCTTGGTCATCAGCAGATAGGTATTGGCATCAAACCGATCCACGAATGAGGTGCCCTGATAGCGCAAATAACTCTCCACCTGAAAATCCACATCGAAGCCGAAGCTGAGTTTGCCTTCGCGCAATTCCCGGCCGAATTTCTCGCGCATCGAATCATCCGAAAGATAGGTAATGTGCCCCAGCATTCTGGCCAGCATCAGTCCCCGGCGCGGCACGCTGTTATTTTCCAGATAGTGGCCGTTGTGAAAATCCGGGTCGGACATGATGGACTGGCGGGCGACTTCGTTGAAGGCGATGTTCTGGGCAGACAGCTTGGAGGCGGCGGCGATCACCAGCGCGTAGTGGATGAGGTCGGGATAGTCAATCGACCATTGCATCACCTGCATGCCGCCCAGACTGCCGCCGATGACCGCGCACCAGTGGCTGATGTGGAGCGCCTGCATCACCCGGTGCTGGCTGTTGACCCAGTCCCGGACGGTGACGATGGGGAAATCCGGACCCCAGTATTTGTCGGTGCCGGGTATTTTGGTGTTGGGGCCGCTGGAGCCCTTGCAGCTGCCCAGATTGTTGATGCAGACGACATAAAAATGGTTGGTGTCGATGGGTTTTCCGGGGCCGATACTGCTGTCCCACCAGCCGGGTTTTTTGTCCTGCATCGAATGGTAGCCGGCGGCATGCTGGTCGCCGGAGAGGGCGTGGCAAATCAGAATCGCATTGCTGCCCGCTGCATTGGGCTCGCCGTAGGTTTCGTAGGCGATGTCATATTGCGACAGGGTTTTGCCGCATTCGAGTTCGAGCGGCTCTGAAAAATGCAGCGTTTTTGTGGCGACGATGCCGACGGAATCGGAGGGTATGGAATCTGGCATGGGTGCTTGAGCCTACTTTTCGGCAAGTCTAAATATTAGAGTATAGGGTTTCAATCGCTGCAAGGTAAAATTAAGTTGTAGAGGCCATGTGCCGGCCAATGACGTCGGGCAGCATTTTAGGCTGCTGGATTAGCAGGCGCTTGTTGCGCCCGGTTTTTCCGGAGAGCAGCCGGATGCCGGATTTGGCCACCTTGAAGGCCCTGGCCAGGTAGGCGATCAGGTGTTTATTCGCCTTGCCGTCAACCGGTGGTGCGGTAATGCGGATTTTGATGTGTTCATCGTTGTACTCGGCGAAGGCATCACTGGCGGCGCGGGGTTGTATGCGTACATTAAGGATCAGATTGTCGTCCTGCCACTGGTAAAACATCGGCGTCAAAACAGCGCCTGAAAAACAGACAGCAGCGTCAGCTTGATAAAAGTCAGGCCGATCAGCGCCACCACCGGAGAAAGATCCAGGCCACCCATCAGCGGCAAACGGCTTCTGATGGGGCGCAAAATGGGTCGGGTCAGGCTGCTTAGCAGGCCGGAGATCGGGTTGCGGGGATCGGGGTTCACCCAGCTGAGAATCGCCTGCACGATAATGGCATAAAAGAATATATTGAAAACCAGCGAAATCAGGTCATACAGGCTCTGAACGAGCAATGCGACCGGAGCAGGGGCAACACCGCTCAGTGCCAGCAGAAGACTCAGTTTGATCACAATCAGCAGCAGCACCAGCACCAGCGTGGCCAGATCAATGCCGCGTACGCTGGGAATAAGGCGTCGACTCAACAGCACCGGTTTCTGAGTGGCGTTGACAATGAACTGTGAAAGGGGGTTGTAGAAGTCCGCCCCGACCTGTTGTAGCAGAAAACGCAGCATGACAATGGCGATATAAATATCGAACAGTGTGTTAAAGAGAAAGACAAGAGGATTATCGTAGTTCATGATTGATCTTTACCCAGTTCGTTAGCCAAAATTCGGGAGCGGTCATAGGCCGCCTGCATGGCACTCTCCACCAGCTGTTCGAAACCAGCCTGCTGAAAATGGTTGATGGCCTGTTCGGTGGTGCCGCCTTTGGAGGTGACCTGGGCGCGCAAGGTGGCGACATCCAGTTCCCTATGTTCGGCCATCTGCGCGGCACCCAGCGCGGTCTGGATAACCAGTTTTTCAGCGGTTTCAGGGGCCAGACCCAGCCTGACGCCCGCCTGCTGCATGGCTTCCATCAGCAGGAAAAAATAGGCCGGGCCGCTCCCCGAGACCGCGGTCACCGCATCCAGCTCGTCCTCTTTGTCGACCCATAGCGTTATGCCGACAGCGTGCAGAATGGTTTCCGCCACTGTTTTCTGGGCGGCGCTCACGCGCGGGTTGGCATAAAGCCCGGTGGCACCCGAAGCCAGCAGGGAGGGGGTGTTGGGCATGGCGCGCACAATAACGCGATCGCCTCCCAGCCAGCGATCGATGTCGTCACTGCGGACACCGGCGGCAATGGAGATAAACAGGGGTTGCCGAGCGGACTGGTTGAGCGTTTCGCGGAGTGCTCGGCACACTATTTGCAACAGTTGAGGTTTGACCGCCAGTATCACTACGTCGGCATTGAGCGTGTCGCTGTTATCCGCAGTGGTGTGAACAGCAAACTGCTGCTGCAAACGGCTGCGCTGTACCTGGTCCGGTTCAGCCACCATGATGCTCGCCGCCGACGCTGAGGACGATATCAGGCCTCCGATCAGGCTGGTGGCCATGTTGCCACCACCAATAAAAGCGATTGATGTGCTCATTTGATTAATTTCAGTTCCGATGCAGGTTAGTAAGTGCTTGTTTAAATGAAAATTCTAACATAGCCAGCGAAACCGCATTAGCCGATGATAAAAGATTTTCCGATAAAGACCGTTAAATAACGTGAAGGGCGGAGATTTATTGGCTATAAGTAGTAGGGTATACACATTCAGCGATCCGATCTGATTCAGCCATGCTGATCGGGTCACTAAAAGAAAATAGAAACATCCGGGGGAATTGATGGATATTGCACAACTTCTGGCATTCAGTGTCAAAAACGGGGCCTCTGACTTACACCTGTCGGCAGGCCTGCCACCGATGATCCGTGTCGATGGTGATGTCAGACGTATTAATGTTGATCTGATGGAGCACGAAGACGTTCACAGCATGGTGTATGACATCATGAACGATAAACAGCGCAAGACCTTTGAGGAGTACTGGGAAACCGACTTCTCGTTCGAGATTCCCGGACTGGCCCGTTTTCGTGTCAACGCCTTTAATCATAACCGGGGCGCGGGTGCGGTTTTTCGTACCATTCCCTCCAAAATTCTGTCTCTGGAAGAGCTGGGCGCGCCGAAGATTTTTGAAGATATCTCCAATACCCCGCGTGGCATCGTGCTGGTGACCGGGCCGACAGGATCGGGAAAATCGACCACACTGGCGGGCATGGTCAACTATGTTAACGAAAACCACTATGGCCACATTTTGACCATTGAAGATCCCATTGAGTTTGTGCATGAAAGCAAAAAATCGCTGATCAATCAGCGTGAGGTGCATCGTGATACACTCGGTTTTGCCGATGCGTTACGTTCAGCTTTGCGTGAAGATCCTGATGTGATTCTGGTGGGCGAAATGCGCGATCTTGAAACCATCGGGCTGGCATTGTCGGCAGCGGAGACCGGGCATCTGGTCTTCGGTACGCTGCATACCAGTTCAGCCGCAAAAACCGTTGACCGTATCGTGGACGTGTTCCCGGCAGCAGAGAAGGAGATGGTGCGAGCCATGATGTCCGAATCTTTGCGGGCGGTTATTTCCCAGACCCTGTTGAAGAAAGTGGGTGGCGGTCGCATCGCGGCGCACGAAATCATGATTGGCACGCCGGCGATTCGCAACCTGATTCGAGAGAATAAAATCGCCCAGATGTATTCGGCGATTCAGACCGGGCAGTCGATCGGCATGCAGACCCTGGACCAGAACCTGCAGGAGCTGCTGTCAAAAGGCTTGATCAATAAAGACGAAGCCAGAAAGAAAGCGGCGAACAAGGATAATTTCTAGGAGGCTGTCGCACGCCTGGTTAAACAAAAAAACATGAGGTAATCTCTAAGATGGATCGCGATAAAGCTATACGATATATGCACGATCTTCTACGCACCATGGTGCAGAAAGGCGGCTCGGATCTGTTCGTCACCGCGGGGGCGACGCCATCGATTAAGGTTGATGGTGCTATGGAATCTCTGTCTAATCAGGCATTGAGTCCGCAGCATACCCAGATGCTGGTGCGCTCGCTCATGAACGACAAGCAGTCCACCGAATTTGAAGCCACGCAGGAATGTAATTTTGCCATCAGTCTGCCGGGTGTCTCCCGCTTCCGTGTCAACGCCTTTGCTCAGCGCGGTTCGGTGGGCGTGGTGCTGCGCAGAATCCAGTCGGACATTCCCGAATTTGACGAGCTGAACCTGCCGCCGGTATTGAAAGAGATCGCCATGACCAAACGTGGTCTGGTAATTTTTGTGGGGGCGACCGGTTCCGGTAAGTCGACCTCGCTGGCCGCCATGGTGGGATACCGCAATGAGAACAGCAAAGGCCATATCATCACCATCGAGGATCCTATCGAGTTTGTCCATAACCATCGTAACTGCATTGTCACCCAGCGCGAAGTGGGCGTGGATACCGAGAGTTATGAAGTGGCGCTGAAGAATACCCTGCGTCAGGCACCGGATGTGATTCTGATTGGTGAAATTCGTGATCGCCAGACCATGGAATATGCGGTTGCCTTCGCCGAGACCGGGCATCTGTGCCTGTCAACCCTGCACGCCAACAGCACCAATCAGGCGCTGGATCGCATTATCAACTTTTTCCCCGAGGAGCGTCGTCAGCAGTTACTGATGGACCTCTCCCTGAACCTGAAGAGCCTGATCTCGCAGCGACTGATCCCCTCCATTTCCGGAGAAGGACGCATCGCAGCGGTAGAGGTCATGATCAATACCCCGTTCATGGCAGATCTGATTTTCAAGGGGCAGGTTCACGAAATGAAAGAGCTGATCTCCAAGTCCAATGAACAGGGCATGCAGACCTTTGATCAGGCCCTGTTCACTTTGAGTGAAGCGGGCAAGATCAGCTATGAAGACGCCCTGCGCAATGCCGATTCGTTGAACGACCTGAGGCTGAAGTTCAAGCTGGAAGGCAAGGGTTCCAAAAAAGAGGATCTGATGAGCGGACTGGACAAGCTGCAAATGGCGGAAGACCCATCTGAACAATCAGCGGGCCGACTCAGGTAGTCGGCTGCGGGAGTTGCGTTAATGAATCTACAGCCGTATCTTAAACTGATGTCCGAACAGCAGGCTTCGGATCTCTATTTCACCACCGGTGCGCCGGTGAGTATTCGCATTGAAGGCACCATGCGCCCGGTCGGCAAGAGTATGCTGACGCCCGGCATGACCAAGAAGCTGGCCTATGACCTGCTGACACCGGCCCAGATTCAGGATTTTGAAAAGAATCTGGAGATGAATCTGGGCATGTCCTACACCGATCTCGGACGCTTCCGCGTTAATGTCTACATGCAGCGCGGTGAAGTCTCGATGGTGATCCGTTATATCCGTTCGGATATTCCAACGCTGAAAGATCTGGGTCTGCCCGATCTGTACAAAACCATGATCAGCCGGAAAAAAGGGCTGGTGTTGGTGGTGGGTGCCACGGGCATGGGTAAGTCGACCTCGCTGGCGTCCATGATTGACTATCGCAACGGCAATGAAACCGGGCATATTCTGACTATCGAAGATCCGATTGAGTTTATGTTTCGGCACAAAAAGTCGGTGGTGGGGCAACGGGAGATCGGGCTGGATACGCTCTCCTTCGATAACGCATTGCGCGAAGCCATGCGTGAAACGCCCGATGTAATTATGCTGGGTGAGGCCCGTGACCGCAACGGCTTGCAGGCGGCGCTGCGCTATGCCGATACCGGCCATCTCTGCCTGACGACCCTGCACGCCACTAACGCCAACCAAACTCTGGATCGTATTCTGAACTTTTTTCCGAATGATGCGCACAACCAGATATTGATGGATCTGTCGCTCAATCTGAATGGCATTCTGGCGCAACGTCTGGTGCCCTCGCTTGATGGTACGCGCGTGGCGGCGGTGGAGGTCATGATCAACACGCCCTATATTGCCAGTCTGATTCGCCAGGGTGATTTTCACAGCATTAAAGCCGCCATGGAGAAAAGCGGTGAGGCCGGCATGCAAACTTTTGATCAGTCGCTGTATCAGCTGTATAAGCAGGATCGAATTGATCTCAAGGTCGCACTGGCCAATGCGGATTCCAGCAGCGATCTCGAATGGAAGATCAATTTTGGCGGCGGGGTGGAATCGAAGGGCTCAAGTGAGACCTCGGACACCCTGCAATTCCCCAGCAGTTTGCCAGCGAATGAGAAAAAATCCTGAGTCCCGGAGGCTGTCGAGTATCTAAATGACCCCGATTTTACGCTGAGGTACCGACTGTTCAGTCGGCGCGGCTGTGAATGAGGATGCCGGCGGCAATGGTATGTTCCGCCCGGGTTTGAAAATCCCAGCCCATAAAAGGCGAGTTCTTGCCGGCGCCGTGGAGGCTGGATGCATCCAGCTGCCAGCCGGCATCGCGGTTGAATATGCAGATATCCGCGCTCGCACCCGTCGCCAGTGAACCCGCGTTTATGCCCAGAATAGCCGCCGGTGCCGAAGTAATGGCGCGAATCACCGTTTCAATATCGACAATGCCCCGATCCGCCAGGCGCACCGCCAGTGGCAGCAGTGTCGCCAGCGCGCTGATGCCCGGCGCGGTACCGGCGAATGGAGCCTCTTTGGCGTCCGGCTCGTGGGGCTGGTGGTCGGAGCAGATGGCATCCAGCGTGCCATCGGCAAGTCCGCGTTGCAGCGCCTCCTGATCACGCCGGCTACGCAGTGGCGGCAGCACATGGCAGGCGCTGTTGAAGCCGCTGATGTCAAATTCAGTGAGGTGCAGCTGATGCGCGCTGACATCAGCAGTGATATTCAGGCCGTTATCCTTGGCGTGACGAATCATGTTGACGCTGGCGGCACAGGAAAGTCGTCCAAAATGTGCCTTAACGCCGGTTTCGGCGACAATTTCCAGCGCTCGGGCGAGGGCCACGGTTTCGGCGGAAACCGGAATGCCCTTCAGGCCGAGGCGGCTGGCAATGGTGCCTTCGTGGGCGCAGCCGCCGGCGCTCAGCCAGTGGTCATCGGGCTCGATAAAAACGGTTAAACCGCAGTTGGCCGCATAGGCAAAAGCGCGCTTCAGTACCAGCGTGCTGGCGATCGGATGTCTGCCATTGCTCAGCCCGACACAGCCGGCGACTTTCAGTGCCTGCATTTCGCTCAGCAGTTCACCTCTCAGACCGGTGGTGAGCGCGCCCAGCATGAGTACATTGCTGTGGCCGGCGTGGGCGGTTTTGTGATTGATCAGCTCAACCACCGCCGGTTCGTCGATAACCGGATCGGTGTCGGGCGGGCAGCACAGCGTGGTGATGCCGGACATGGCCGCGGCGATGGTTTCGCTCTCGATGGTGGCTTTGTATTCATAGCCCGGTTCACGCAGGCGCGCACACAGATCGACCAGGCCGGGAATGACGGTGAGCCCTTCGGCGTCAATGGTCTGATCCGCACTGAAATTTTCCGGCGCGGTATCGATGGCGGCAATGCAGCCATTCTCGATGTAGAGATCGCCGCGCGCATTGAGCCCGCTGGCGGGGTCGAGAAGTTGGCCGTTTTTGATCAGAAGTCGGTTCATGCTTTTTCACTCTGGACAGTGCCGGGGTCGCGTCCCAGCGCCATCGACATTACCGCCATGCGGATGGAGATGCCGTTGGTAACCTGCTCGAGAATGACCGATTGCGGACCATCGGCGACGCAGGATTCGATTTCCACGCCGCGATTGATCGGCCCGGGATGCATCACAATGGCATCGGGTTTGGCCAGGCGCAGCCGTTCCCGGGTGAGACCGTACATTCGATAATATTCTTGCTCACTGGGCAGGAGCGCGCCCTGCATGCGCTCTTTCTGCAAGCGTAGTGCGATCACCACATCGGCATCACGAAGACCGGCTTCCATGTCATGAAACAGTTCGACCCCCATGTCTTCGATGCCCGCTGGCACCAGAGTTTTGGGGGCGATAACGCGAACGTTGCCGGTGTTCAGGATATTGAGCGCATGGATCTGGGAGCGGGCCACGCGCGAGTGCAGCACATCACCGATGATCGCCACGCGCAGTCGACCGAAATCATTGCCCTTGTTACGGCGGATGGTGAACATATCCAGCATCGCCTGCGTGGGATGGGCATGGCTGCCGTCACCGGCGTTGATAACGCTGATGCCCGGTGCCACCCGGTTGGCGATATAGTGGGCGGCACCGGAGGCGTTATGCCTGACCACGAACATGTCGCATTGCATGGCCTGCAAATTTTGCAGGGTATCCATCAGGATTTCGCCCTTGCTGGTCGCCGAGGTGCTGATGTTGACGTTGAGCACGTCAGCAGAGAGACGTTTAGCCGCCAGCTCGAAGGTGTTGCGGGTTCGGGTGCTGGCTTCGAAGAACAGGTTGGCGATGGTTTTGCCTCGCAGCAGAGGTACTTTTTTAACGCTCTGGGCATTGATGTTGGCGAAACTTTCGGCGGTGTCGAGGATGCTGACAAGCAGCTCCGTGCTCAGCCCTTCAACGGTGAGAAAATGTTTGAGCCGGCCATTTTCGTCCAGCTGGATATTCCAGGCATCGTGCCCGATCAGGGAATCGGTGGGTCGGCTTGCTTTATTGACCATGTTTTATGCCTGTAGAGGTTATCACGCGAGCACAAACTCCAGGGGTGCAGGACCGGTGAGTTTGATGTGCTGGTCTTCATTTAGGTGCAGATGCTGGCCGACTACATCGGCCTGAATGGGCAGCTCCCGGCCATCGCGTTCGATCAGGCAGACCAGGGTGATGCTGGCAGGGCGGCCATAATCGAAAATCTCATTCATCGCCGCCCGAATGGTGCGCCCGGTGTGCAGGACATCATCGACCAGAATGATATGGCGATCATCAATTTGAGCGGGGAGTTGCGAAGGCCTGACCTGAGGGTTCATGCCGATGCGGGAAAAGTCGTCTCGATAAAAGCTGATGTCAAGCGTGTAGAGCGGTTCTTCCAGAGCGAGTTTCTGATGCAGGGCCCTGGCGACCCAGACGCCACCGGTGTGAATGCCGACCATCAGGGGCTGATCAATGGCGCGTTGACTGATCAGCTTTTTCAGTTGTTCGGCCAGTTTTTCCAGAAGCGTTTCCGGTGGGGCAATTTCTTCCATAAGTGAAGTGACTGCTATTATTTATTGTTGATCAAGCCAGCTTTGCGCGATGATTGCGGCCGCCATTTTATCAATCTCATGCTTGTTGTGCTTGCCTATTTTGGTGTTTTTTTTCAGCAGGGCTTCGGCCTCGTAGGAACTCAGGGCTTCGTTGATTTTGTAAACGGGCAGGGCGAAGCGCTGCTCCAGCTCAAGGCAAAACCGGTCGACGATTCTGGTCATGTCGTTTTCCGTGCCATCAAGATAGTAGGGCATGCCGACGATAAGTGCCTGCGGCTGCCATTGCCCGATCAGCTCTGCCAGCGCCGCCCAGTCGGGCGTACCATTAATCTGATTGAGTGTGGTGATGGGCGAAGCCGAGCCAGTGATAGTCTGGCCCGAGGCGATACCGATGCGCTTTTGGCCATAGTCGATGGCCATAATGGTGGCAATGTTGCTTTGGTTCACGACTCAGGCGTGCCCGGCTTCGTGGCTCAGCAGTTGCAGGTCAATGCCCAGCAGGTTGGCGGCAGCCTGCCAGCGCTGCTCCGCGGGAACTTCGAAGATAATCTGTGCCTCCGCCGGGCAGCTCAGCCAGGCGTTGTCGGCCAGCTCCTGTTCCAGCTGTCCGGATGTCCAGCCCGCATAACCCAGGGCGATTATCGCCTGTTCGGGGCCTTCATTGCAGGCAATGGCTTCGAGTACGTCGCGCGAAGTGGTGAGTGTGAGCTGGTCGTTAATCTTTAAGCTCGAGGCCCATTTTCCGGTGGACTGGTGAAGGATAAAGCCGCGATCCTGCTGCATCGGGCCGCCGTGATAGATGTTTTCATGAGGGAAATGGTGCGCGTGCGGCGCTATGTCCATATGAAAAATAATATCATCAAAAGTGATGTCCGATTTTCGGTTGATGACAACACCGAAAGCACCGTCTTCATTGTGCTCGCAGATGTAGGTGACCGTCTGATTGAAGTTTACGTCCATCAGGCTCGGCATGGCGATAATAAAATGGCTGGTGAGGTTGGTGTTTTGCATTACTGTGTTTTAAATTGACTGTTGTTGATGAATTCCCAGCTTCTCGTAATATGTAAGACATCTGCGTCCTGTTTTAGTTTATCGGGAAAGGGCGAAAAAGGCGCGGCAAGATTGACGATGCGTCGGGCGGCATCGTCGAGGACTTTGTGCCCCGATGACTGGCGTAGATCGATATTGAGTAATTCGCCTTTGGCATTGATGGTGACATCCAGAATCAGTGTGCCGCTGAGCTGGTCACGCCGGGCCTGATCAGGGTAATTCAGGTTGCCGATGCGCTCGACACGATTGATCCATTCACGCATGTAACGCGCGGGCACAAACTCTTTGGTGCTGGAATTCATGTATTTGACTTTGGGGCGTTCAATCTCCTGTTCGATGATGTTGCTGACCTCCTGGATCAGGCGTGCCGCTGCCGCCTTTTTAGTGGTGTTGCGCTGCTCCTGGAGGCTGAGGTTATCGGGTTTTGTCTGCTGTTCGCGGGTGTCGATGCTGTAGCTGGACTGCTGCTGATGCAGCATGGCGACGGCTTCAGCCTGCTGTTGTCGTGACGCCTGCTGGGGTGGCTGTAGCGCCTGCCCCGGTGTTTTGGCCACAGTGGGGGCGGTGAACAGGTCACGGGGGCGGCTTTTGCTTTCACTGTTGCCGCCGCCCTGCTGCGAGATCTGGGCCAGATATTTGGCATCTTTGGCTTCGGAGGGGTTCTGGGTCTGCACCAGAATAATATCCAGTGTGGGCGGGGTTTTGTTCTCCTCCACCGGTGCGCTGCTGAAAGTAATGCCCAGAATGAGCATGCCGTGCAGCAGCGCGGCTAGAAAAAAGGTCATGCCCAGACGGTCGTTAGCCGTAATTTTCGGGTGCCTGACAGGGGTGTTTACAGGGCTCGGAGCGACGGTCGACATAGGGCTGATTATAGCGATTCGCTGATCACAATGTGGTCAGTCCGGTCTTCAGTAAAATGAATGCGTTGCGCCATTTTCGGACTCATATGTATTCTGCCTTCAACATCGATCAGCATGACATATTCAATGCCCATGGAGCGGGCGATGGCCTGCCACTGCTCGGGACCGGCCACAAAAAGGGCGGTAGCAGCGGCATCAGCAGTGCCGGCGTCGGCGTGAATCACCGTCACCGAGCTGGTGCCTTCTGCCGGATAGCCGGTGCGGGGGTCGAGAATGTGGTGGTAACGCTTGCCCTCATAGAAGTAGAAGCGTTCATAATCGCCCGAGGTGAAAATGCTTTCGTGATCCTGCGCCTCGAGCCAGGCAATGATGCCATCCTGACGGGGGTGGCGAATGCCGATTTTCCACGGGCGTTCGCCGTGCCGGCCGCGCACACTGAGGTCGCCACCGGCATTGATGACCGCATTTTCAATGCCCAGGCTGTTTAGGTAATTAAGCCCCAGGTCAATGGCGTAACCCTTGGCAAAAGCCCCGAAGTTCAGCTCCAGCGCAGCATTTCGACTGCGCAGTTGCGAGTCCTCGAGTATCAGATCATCCATGCCGGGGTTTTTTTGCAGCCATTCGTCAATGGCCTGAGGTGTCGGCGGATGGATGTCGGGATCATCGCGCCGATGGATTTGCCACAGACGGATGAGCTGGTTGATGCCCGGATTAAACAGGCCCTGGCTGCGCTGTGAAAGTATTTGTGACTGCTCGATCAGGGGCAGAATGCTGGGTGGAACCTCAGCCGCTTCACCGGTGATGAGTTTTTCATTGAGGCGGGTGAGCGGGCTCTCCTGCCATGAAGTCCAGTCGGCATGGTATTGATTGAAGTTCGCCTCGATCTGATCCAACGCTTGCTGCGCCAGAGCCGGCTCGACATCGTAAAGGGTGACCTCAATCAGGGTGCCGAATTTAAGAATCGTGCGCCGGGCTTCATGCGCCGGCTCCTCGGCGCAGCTTGTGCTGCCGAGAACGAGGCCGAAAAGCAGCAAAAGCGGAATCAATTTTTTTGCAGTGAACATCGTTTAACCCTCCAGCTGCTGTTCGATGCACGCCATCAGATCACCGGCAATGTCGAGGCCGAACTGCTTGTCGAGTTCGCGTACACAGGTGGGGCTGGTGATGTTTATTTCAGTGAGGTAGTCACCGATAACATCGATGCCCGCAAAGAAAATGCCCATCTTGCGAAGCGTGGGCCCCACCTGCTCGCAGATCCAGCGGTCACGTTCGCTAAGCTCAATGCCCACGCCGGAGCCGCCCGCCGCCAGATTGCCGCGGGTTTCGCCCTGCGCCGGAATGCGCGCCAGTGCATAGGGTACGGGCTCGCCGTTGATAAGCAGAATGCGTTTGTCGCCCTGTGCGGTAATTTCAGGAATGAATCGCTGCGCCATAACGGTTTTGCGGCCGCGATGGGTGATGGTTTCCAGAATTACGGAAATATTGGGGTCCTCTGGAGTGAGCCGGAAAATGGATTCGCCGCCCATCCCGTCCAGCGGTTTGATGATAATGTCTTTGTGTTCAGCCAGGAACTTGCGGATCAGTGCCGGCTGGCTGGTGACCAGCATAGGTGCGCAGCACTGGGAAAAATGGGTGATGAACATTTTTTCATTCGCATCACGCAGGCTGGCAGGGCGGTTAACGATCAGGGTGCCGGTGCGTTCAGCCATTTCCAGAATGTAGGTACTGGTAATGTATTCCATATCAAAGGGAGGATCCTTGCGCATTAAAATAACATCAAGCGAGGCCAGCTCAATGTGGTGAGCCGCCTCGGCCTGATACCAGTTCTCGGCGGAATCAGTCACTGCAATTCGCTGAACTTGCGCCATTGCTGTCGAATCAGTCATATAGATATCGGCCTGCTGCATATAGTAAAGCGGCCAGTCCCGTTTCTGCGCAGCAAGTAACATGGCAAAGCTGGTGTCTTTGGAGGTTTTTATGGATTCGACGGGATCCATAACGATTCCTAGTTTTAGCTGCATATTCAGACCTTAAAGAAGGGTTAGCGGGGGAGTCAACAATGTGAAATGTAACCAATATTCTCTTATCAAGCAATTTGTTAGAGAAATTTGTTAATGTACTGGGTATTGATTGCTAATAACAGGAACATGGTCTACATTTCAATTATACCGCGCTTTGTGGGTGAGTTTTTTTGAAGGTTTAAATTTTTATGAGCGAGACGGCGACGGCGATGACAGATGAAGTTGTTGATTTGAAAGACCTTAAGGTGATGGTCATCGATGATAGTAAGACTATTCGTAGGACGGCGGAAAACCTGTTAAAGAAAGAAGGCTGTGACGTGGTCACGGCAGTAGATGGTTTCGAGGCATTATCAAAAATTGCCGAAACCCGGCCGGACATTATTTTTGTGGACATCATGATGCCCCGGCTGGACGGTTATCAGACCTGTGCGCTCATCAAAAACAACAGCATGTTTCACAAAACGCCTGTCATTATGCTCTCCAGCAAGGACAGTATATTCGACCGTGCGCGCGGACGCATTGTGGGTTCAACCCAATACTTAACCAAGCCCTTTACCAAGGAAGATCTGCTGGGTGCAATTAAAGAGCACGTTAAAAAATAATAAGTTGTTTTTTTCGTCCGTAAAAATTTTAATAAGGTGATAATAAATGGCAAAAATACTCATAGTTGATGATTCCCCCACCGAGATTCATGTTTTAAAAACATTGTTAGAAAAAAATGGATATGACGTTGATGCCGCAAGCTCGGGTGAAGAGGGTGTTGTGGCTGCAAAGGAGAAGCTGCCGGATCTCATTCTCATGGATGTAGTCATGCCTGGAATGAATGGCTTTCAGGCGACGCGGCAGCTTTCTAAGCAGGCCGAAACTGCTGATATTCCGGTGATTATTGTTACCACCAAAGATCAGGAAACCGACAAGGTCTGGGCTAAACGCCAGGGTGCCGTCGACTATATAGTCAAGCCGGTTCAGGAAAAAGCGCTGGTCGATGCCCTGAAGCGCGCCTTCGAAGGCTAACGCGGTCCAATAAGGAAATATTAACTGTGAGTAAAATTGACCCCTTCGACGTATTACTGAACCTGGAAAAACGTTGTCAGCAGAATGCACTGCGCCTGCCTGCGGCGGGCGATGCCGGTGATAAGTGGGTGGGCGTGGGTTTCAGAGTCGGTGATGACAAGCTGATTGCTGCAATGTCAGAAGTTGAAGAAATTTTAGATGTGCCTGAGTACACGAAAGTGCCTGGAGTAAAATCCTGGGTGGTTGGCATTGCCAATGTACGCGGTAGCTTGCTGCCCATTATGGATCTCAAGGGTTATGTTTTGGGCATTGATATGCAGCAGCGGAAACGCGGACGACTGATCGTGATTAACTTTAAGGGTTTCAGTACAGGCTTACTGGTTGATGAGGTTTATGGCATGCGGCGCTTTTATATTGAAGATCAGAGTCAGGAAAAGCCGCAAGTGCATAACCATATATCACCGTATATTAAGAATATGTTTAGCAAAGATAATGAAAACTGGCCGGTGTTTAGCTTCGAGAATATGGTTGAAGACGAGCTCTTTTCCCAGGCCGCACTGTAAATGATTATAAAAATAGTTCTCCGGCACAGCCGGAGAAGTAGTTACGGAGAGTAGTTTCCATGAGTTCAAATAAAAAAAGATCAGCTATTGGTAATCCTTCGCTGGTGCTGGGTGTCATTCTGGGCCTGATGATTCTTTTCATGTTGGTGAGTTTGGTTTATGTGGGTTATAAACGCGCCGATCTACAAAAGCACCTTAGTCTGTCCGCAGAGCAGCTACTGCTTTCACAGCGAATGGCTAACTTCGCCATCGGTGCTTCATCGGGCAATGAGGCGGATTTCGAAGCTTTGTCTGAAGGTATGTTGCGCTTTGATGAAGTCTTATCCCTGTACCGTCGAGGCGGTGCCGAAGCGCCTCCATTATCATCGAATTTGTCTCCAGCACTCACAGAGGTAGAAACCAGCTGGGGTGCCTATCAAAAAGATACCGGTATTATTCTGGGCGGTAAAGAGACGATTTCAGAAGTGCGTGAGCTGTATCAGATTATTGACAGCTTCACGCCTCAAATGTTGACCTATTCTGATGAAGTGGTGGGCATTTTGATGCAGAAAAATGCGTCAAGCCGGCAGATCTATCTGGCCAGTCGTCAGATGATGCTCTCTCAGCGTATCAAGAATAATCTTAATAATGTTCTTATCGGCGGCGAGGCCGCGGCCGCGGCTGCGGATCGATTTGGCAGGGATGCAGCATTATTCGGTCGGGTACTGGAGGGGCTTTTAAAAGGCTCAAAGGCGCTGGGAATAGACGCGGTTACTGACAAAGAAGCGGTCGCCAAGCTGCGCGAGGTCGCCATGCTAATTGCGGTGGTCGGCGATAATATTGCGGGTATTCTTGAGCTGTCGCCGGAGTTGTTTGAAATCAAGGATGCGGCCAGTGAAATCAGCGGTGATAGTCAGGTTCTGTTAAATGACCTTCAGGGGCTTGAACAGCAAATTTCTGATCAGGGTGAGGCGCTGGACGAAGTTCAGCTGCTGGGTGTTGGCTTTGGCGGTGTCGCAGTAATTCTGATTATATTTCTGGGCTGGTTACTACTGAAAGAGGCGCGCAAACGTGAAGAGTCGGCGCTGGAAAATAACCGTCGTAATCAGCGCGCTATTCTGCGCTTGCTGGATGAAATGGCCAGTCTGGCGGATGGTGATTTGACCGCACATGCCACGGTGACAGAAGAAATTACCGGTGCGATTGCGGATTCGGTGAACTTTACTATTGATGCCTTGCGGTCACTAGTAACAACCATTAACTCGACCGCCGTAGAGGTCTCTTCTTCAACGGAAAAAACACAGGCAACAGCGTCCGGGCTGGCGCAGGCTTCGACGCGACAGGCACGGGAAATTGCCTCAGCCAGTGCCGCGATGAGCGATATGGCCGAATCAATGGAACATGTAACCAAAGACGCACAGGATTCAGCCAACGTAGCGCAGCAGTCGCTAGCCATTGCGCAGAAAGGTGCAGGTGTGGTGCACAGCACCATTAGCAGCATGGATAAGATTCGTGAGCAGATTCAGGAAACATCAAAACGTATTAAACGACTCGGTGAATCTTCCCAGGAAATTGGCGACATCGTGGGGCTGATTACTGAAATTGCGGATCAAACCAATATTCTCGCCTTGAACGCAGCGATTCAGGCTTCGACCGCAGGTGACGCAGGTCGTGGTTTCGCGGTGGTTGCGGATGAGGTGCAGCGACTGGCGGAACGTGCGGGTAATGCGACCAAACAGATTGAAGGTCTGGTTAATACCATTCAGGCGGATACCAATGAAGCGGTGAAATCAATGGAAGTCAGTACCGCAGGTGTTGTTAGCGGGGCTGAGATGGCCGAGGATGCGGGCGTCGCGCTGAAAGAAATTGAGGATGTATCCTTGCAGCTCTCAAAACGAATTCAGGCAATTTCCGATGCGACACAAAAACAGTTGGACGTTGCCTCGAACGTATCGAAAACCATGAATGTTATTCAGGAAATTACCCTGCAAACATCAGAAGGTACCGAGGAAACCTCTACCTCGCTGGATACGCTGAATGTATTGTCGAGCGAACTGCGGCGTTCAGTATCCGGCTTTAAGTTACCATCGGTTGAAGATGATAATGTTGAAACAGTTGTGCTTGAGCACCAGGCCTAAACAATTGCGCAGTTACTTATACAGTGCAAAGGCGGGTAAGCGTGGGATGGTGATTTGATAATGAAACTGGAAGGCACAGTACAATACAACTCTCTGAGCTGGGTAAAGAAACAGTTAGATGCTGTTCTGCACGACGCCCAGACTTCGCTGTCCGACTATATCGAGGATAATGCAAACACCACGGCGCTGGAACAGTGTATCGAACACTTGCGTCTGGTGTATGGCACTTTGCAGATGGTGGAAGTGTACGGCGCGGCAATGCTGGCTGAAGAGATGGAGCAGACCGCCAGAGCACAGCTCGAAGGCCGTATCGAAAGCCCTGAGGATGTTTATGATGTGCTGATGCGAGCGATGCTGCAATTGCCCGATTATCTGGAAGGGCTGCAGGCCGGGAATCAGGACGCACCCATCGTTCTGATGCCGTTGATGAATGATATGCGTGCAGTGCGCAAGGAAAAACTGCTATCTGAAAGCGTGCTTTTCATGCCGGACATTAACGCCGTGGATATCGAAGAGCTGGGCCTTGATGCGACGGCGATTGAGCCGGGCAAACTAACCCGGGAAGCCAAACGTTTGCGCACCCATTATCAGCTCGGCCTGCTGGATATACTTCGAAACAATAAATACAGTGCCGGTCTTAAACGCACGCTGGCGGTACTCATTGCACTGCAAAAGGTAACCGCCGATGAGACGGTCAAGCGTTTCTGGATGGTAGCCAGCGCATTGCTGGAAGCCATTGAAGATGACAAGGATCTACAGAGCAATATTGCGGTAAAAGGCTTATTGGGTGCCATTGATCGGCAGATCAAATTACTGGTCGATGTCGGTGAAAACAGGTTTATTGATCAAATGTCTCAGGAACTCCTGAAGAACATTCTTTACTACGTGGGCAGCTGTCGCTCGACGGGTGTCCGCGTAAGCAAAATCAAACAGGCTTATAAACTTGAAGAGTTGCTGTCAGATAAGTCATCTGCACAACAGATTAGTGTCAGCATGGGCGGCATTAACGCTGAACTGTTTGATACCGTTTCCCAGGGCATCAGAGAAGACCTGACTACGGTGAAAGATACGCTGGAAATCTTTATGCAAAGCAGCGATAAAGATGTCGAGCAATTATCATCTGTAGTTAAGCAAATCGAAAAAATTGCAGATACGTATGGCATGCTGGGTTTTGGGTCAACAAGGCAAAACGTGCTGGACCAACGTATTGAGCTGGAAAAAATCATCAGCGGTGAATTGGAAGCTTCGGAACAGCGGGTGCTGGAAATTGCCGGTGCTTTACTGGCGGCCGAGTCCAAACTTGATGACTACATTGCCGGCAAATCAGGCCTGGTTTCTGAAGACGATGAAGAGCGTGTTATTCCCAGTTCAGAATATCGGAAAGTGCTGGTTACAGTTATTGAAGAAGCTCATAAAAACTTTGTAGAAGCCAAGGAAGCGATTCTTGCTTATGCTAATGGCAGTAGTGATGAAAGTCATCTGGAAACCGTCGTGCAACGTCTGGAAGAGGTTCGCGGCGTCGCCATGATGTTATCAGCAGAACGCGTTGAAAAACTGATATCAAGCTTGATGAAATATGTGCGCATTGCTTTGCAAGCACAACATCGTCAGCCGGATAGTCAGGAGCAGGACACCCTTGCAGATGTAGTGACCTCTATCGAGTATTATTTTGAGGCCTTGTCAGAAGGTCGTCCGGGCGTAGACCAGGGCTTGCTGACCGGCGAACGCGCGCAGGCTGATTTAAGCGAGATTACAAAACAATATGGCGCGCCGGCCTCTGCAGACATTGACAATGATGGAGATGAGCTCGCCGAATCCGTTGTGATTACAGATGACAGTGACGAACCTGAAGTCGCGCTGGAAATTACAACGACGGCAGAACTTGAATTTGAGCAGCAGGCGACAACGCTGGAACCTGAGCCTGAACCGGAGCACGAGCTGCCAGCGGCAACAGAGCCGGTCGAGAGCGTGAAGACAGCAGCCGTGGAACACGAGGAATATGGGATTCTGAGTGAAGATGCGGATGAAGAAATTGTCGAGATATTCATAGAAGAAGCCGTTGAAGTGATGGACTCCCTGAACGAGCATGTGCCGAAATGGAAACAGAATTATCAGGATGAAGAATCGTTAACCGTTATACGCAGAAATTTTCACACGCTTAAGGGCAGTGGGCGTCTGATTGGTGCCGCACTGATTGGTGAGTTTGCCTGGAAAATTGAAAACCTGCTGAATCGTGTTCTGGATAAGAAGATCGAAGTGACCGATGAGTTGCTGACGCTGCTGGACGAAGTGCTGGCTGTGGTGCCGCAATTGATAGAGCAATTACGAGGCAATCGTGAACCGATTGCAAATATATACCAGTTAATGACCGTGGCTGTAGCCTTGACAGAGGGACAAGCAGTCGGGGCAGTTGAAGCAGAAGAATCCCTTGTAGATGAGCCCGACAGGGCTGCCGCAGAAGAAAGTCAGTCGCCGACGATAGAGGTGCCTGTTAATTACAGCAGCGAACAGGATTACGGTACCGACGAAGTAATGGAGGTCAGTGGTGATATTTCTGCTGAGGATGAAATGTTTCTGGATGCGCTCAATGACATGGATGTCGAAGAAAAAATAACCTTCATCGAGCCTGTCGGCAGCGATGAGATATCGCTGGAAATGACAGACGCATTTGCCAGTGAAGACAATGTTTTTGATATTTCAGAAACGGATGATTTTAATATTCGTCTGGAAGGATCGTTACTGGATGATGAAGATGATGATGACGGGTTTATCATCGAAATTGACGAGTCATCTGAGCAGGATGAAGTTGAAAGTAACGTGGGTCTGAACATGGACTCGATGCTCTTCCAGATTTATTACGATGAGAGCAATAGCCATCTACGCATAATCAAGGAGCTTCTGAATAAACATTATTTAGGCGAGCAGGGACTGGAGGCGAGTAACGACCTGATCAGAGCTTTTCATACCCTGTTTGGCAGTGCACGCACGGCAGAAATTGAAGCGATTGCCGAAATAGCAGGAGTAAGTGAAAAATATGCAGTGGCACGGCAGGATGCCAGTAGTCAATTAATTCCTGATGCTGTAGTCGAGATTATCGCTGAGGTCGTTTCAACGATTGAAGCAATGCTGGCACAATTGAAAGCGAACAAATTGCCGGAAACAAATAAGGTGCTGCTGGATAGGATGAGCAAGGCCGTGCAGGATGAATTGCAGCAGCAATTGCAACAACCATCAGCTGCACAGATAATGCCCACCCAATCCGAGGCCAAGCGCGAGCCTGTAGTCACCGGAAAACCGGTGCAGCACGCCCCGGCAGAAACACTGTATACCTATGGCGATGTCGATGATGATCTGATTGATATCTTTCTGGAAGAGGCCGAGGAACTGATAGAGGACCTTGAGGGGACTTTGATTAAGCTTCATGAAAATGAAGAGGATACGGACAACCTTATTGAATTGCAACGCCATATGCATACCCTGAAAGGGGGTGCTCGCATGGCATCTCTGGTACCAGTAGGCGATCTCACTCATGTTCTGGAATCGATGGTGCTGGCGCTTTTTGAGCACAAAATCGAAGCTAATAAAGTCTTTTTCGATGTTTTGCATGAATCGCTCGATGCCCTCAACAACATGCTGGGCAACGTTAAGCAGCGCCAGCCCATTAGTGCCTCCGGTAATCTCGTAGAACGAATCGAAGCGATTATGCGTGGGGAAGTTGTTGAGCAACGCACTGTTGAGCGCTTTGATGTCGAAGTTGATGATCTGCTGAGTGAAGCGGTTAATGAGCCGCTGACTGAAGAGATGCTAAACCCGGAAATTCAGGCGCAGAACCCTGCGGCCGGTAAAGGCATAGCCGGCACTGCCGATGCAGAGGCGCTGAAAAGAAGAAAGTCTGACCGTAGCGAAGAAAAACCCCATTGGGGTGAACGTGCTACTGATGTTAATTTCAAGGACTCTCAGGAGCAGGTGCGTGTGCGTGCTGATTTGCTCAACAATCTGGTGAATTACGCAGGTGAAGTAAATATCCATCATGCTCGCATGGGCAAGCAGATTACTGATGTTGGCTATAACCTCAAAGAGTTAAACCAGACCGTTATCCGACTGAAAGAACAGCTGCGTAAACTTGAAATCGAAACCGAGATTCAAATTCGTTCGAGTTACGAAAAGGAAGCGGATGATTATGATGAAAACTTTGACCCTCTGGAGATGGATCGTTACTCCACCTTGCAGCAGCTGGCGCGAAGTTTGTCGGAGACGGCCAGTGACGTAGACAGTATTAAAGATATCCTCTCGGACATTGTTGGTGATGCAGAAATGCTGTTGCTGCAGGAATCTCGCATCAGTACCGACCTGCAGGAAGGCCTGATGCGCACACGCATGGTTCGTTTTGGCGGCATGTCAACACGCTTGCGCCGCATCGTACGTCAGACTGCCAGAGAGATGGGCAAAGAAATTAATGTTGAAATTATAGGCGAAGAACAGGAGCTTGATCGCACCGTTCTTGATCGCGTGGTTGCTCCATTGGAGCACATGTTGCGTAACGCCGTTGCGCACGGCATTGAGTTACCGAAAGATCGACTGATTGCGGGCAAGTCCGAGGCCGGCAATATTAAGATTTCAGTAGGGCGTCAGGGGACTTCGGTTGTTGTAAAAGTTGAAGATGACGGCTCAGGTATTAATGCGGATGCCATTCGAAAAAAAGCCATCAAGCAGGGCTTGCTGGCAGAAGATAATGAGCTGAGCAATTATGACGTCTTGCAGTTTATTCTCAAGAGCGGCTTCAGCACGGCTGAGGAAGTAACGCAGCTTGCCGGTCGTGGTGTCGGCATGGATGTCGTAGACAGTGAAATTAAACAGCTGGGTGGCGTGCTTGAAATTGATACCGAGCGCGGCAAAGGCACCAGCTTCAAAGTTCGGCTGCCATTAACGCTGGCAATTAATCAGGCACTACTGGTTAATGCCGGCGATGACATTTACGCTGTACCGCTAGCCAGTATCGAAGGGGTGGTGCGAATTACAGGCACTGAGTTGCAGAGCTTCTATGACAGCGGCGATCTGGAATATGCATTTAATAATGTTAATTATGAACTGAAACATCTGGGCTTCATGCTAACTGGGCATCAACAGAACTATGCTGAAGAAGGCCAATTGTTTCCGGTATTGCTGGTGCATGTAGGCGATCAGCATTTCGCATTACATGTCGATGATTTACTGGGGCGTCGCGAGATCGTGATCAAGCCGGTGGGCATGCAGATCAGTGCAGTGCGCGGCATCGCCGGTGCAACCATTCTGGCAGATGGTCGGGTGGTTCTGATTCTGGAAATGTCGGCGTTGGTTATCGGTGATAGCCTGTTTAAAGAGGTGGTGACAGAAGAGTCCGATGAAGCGGTAGCTGTAGAAACCGAGCCGACTATTATGGTGGTGGATGATTCGATTACCATTCGTAAGGTAACAGCAAGAATACTCGAACGTCATAATATGAAAGTGATTCTGGCTACCGATGGTGTTGATGCCACTAACAAATTGCAGGAAGAGATGCCGGACCTGATGTTGCTGGACATTGAGATGCCAAAAATGGACGGCTTCGAGCTGGCAACCTATATGCGTAATGAAGACAGGCTGAAGCAGATTCCGATTATTATGATTACATCACGTACCGGCATCAAACATAAAGAGAGAGCTAAAACAATCGGCGTCGATCAATATCTTGGTAAGCCTTTCCAGGAAGAAGAGCTGATGAAGAACATCAATGAATTATTAAGTTCGGTGAAATAAAATGGCTGAGGCAATGCAAGTTATAAAATGTATGATCCTGACATTGCGCAGTGAGAATGTCGTCGTCCCCAGTACTGCGGTGGCTGAAATGGTTTCGGCGCAGGGAGCAATGAAAATCAGTCACATGCCCGACTGGTATGTAGCCAGAATGCGGTGGCACGGTGTTGATGTGCCGCTGGTGTCATTTGAGTCGGCGGGGGGCGGTGTCGCCAAAGTTGTTAATCAGAATACCCAGATTGCCATGATCTATACGGCCAGCGATGACGAATCGCGTTATCCTTACATTGGTCTGATAATATCCGGAGTGCCCCATGTTACTCAGTTCAGCAGAGATCAGATTGTCACTGATCCTGATTCATCAGAAGTTCAGATTCACCCCATGGTGGTGCAGAAAGCACGCATTAATGGCGCGGCGGCCAGTATTCTTGATATTGACGGAATCGAAGCCATGATCAAAAATGCAGAATCAGGTCAATAACGAAAACCAGTATTCTGGTTGAGATTAATCGAGGTCTCCCCACAAAGCCTGGGCAATGGCTATACAGGCTGGCCCGGCCGTTTCAGTGCGCAGTATTCTGGGACCCAGTGAAATAGCCGTATAATTATTATCCACCGCCAGTTTGATCTCTTCCTGAGTAAAGCCGCCTTCCGGGCCAATCAAAATGCAAAGCTCTTTTACGGGCGGTGCAATACTGCTGATGTGAGTGCTCGCGTCGGGTGCCAGCATCAGCTTGTGGTCGGCATTGAAGCTCTGCACCGCCTGGGTAAAATCCAGTGCAGGTTTTATTTCAGGAATAATGCATCGCCCCGATTGCTCGCAGGCGCTGATGGCAATCTGTTGCCAGTGTCTTAATTTCTTTTCCGCACGCTCACCCTTGAGGCTGGTGCCGGTGCGCTGACAATAAACGGGGATGACAGCATGTACCCCCAGCTCAACTGATTTCTGAATGCTGCTATCCATTCTGTCGCCGCGTGAAATTCCCTGTAATAAAGTGATTGCCAGTGGCGACTCGTTGTCGACTTTTGTCCGTTGTTTGATGCTCAGCTGACATTGTTTGGCATTTTCGTCGAGCACTTCCGCAAGGTATTCGTAGCCATCGCCATTAAAAAGTGTGACCTCTGTACCCTTCCTTGCACGCAGTACACGAATTAAGTGATGTGAGGGGACTTTATCAAGGCTGATGACCTGCCCGGCGTTGAGCGCGGCTGAATGATAGAGTCGGGTCATGTTCGCAGCTATCTACGCAGGAGATGCATGGCAGGTCAGAGTCGATCCCATATTTTCAATATGGCTTCGGACTGATTCAGGGTATAAAAATGCAGACCGGGTGCGCCTGCTTCCAGCAACTGGTGGCAGAGTCGGGCAACCACATCGGTGCCGAAGTCACGCAGACTGTCAGGATCATTTTCATAAGCGGCTAGTTGCAGCCGTATCCAGCGTGGAATTTCCGCGCCGCAATTGTCTGAAAAACGAATCAGGTTTGCATAATTGGTGATGGGCATAATACCGGGAACGATGGGGATGTCCAGCTGAGCCTGCTCGCACTTTTTTACAAAGTGGGTATAGGCATCAATATTATAAAAATACTGGGTGATGGCCGAATCTGCACCCGCCCGGGCCTTGTTTAAAAAGTGGTCGAAATCCGCCTGCGGGGAGGCGGCTTCAGGATGATATTCGGGATAGGCGGCGACTTCGATGTGAAAGTGGTCGCCGGTTTTTTCGCGAACAAAGGCCACTAACTCATTGGCATGTTTGAGCTCATTAACCTGCTCTACACCTTCGGGCATATCGCCCCGTAATGTCACCAGACGAGTGATGCCCAGTGCCATGTATTGATTGAGCAGCTCTTCGAGCTGCTGCTTGCTTGAGCCGATACAGGAAATATGTGGCGCAATAATCGAGTTGCCGTCAGAGCGAAGCTGCCTGACCGTTTCCAGTGTGCGATCACGGGTGGTGCCACCGGCACCAAAGGTCACGGAAAAGAAAGCGGGGTTTATTGTATTCTGTAACTGCTGCTGGGTAGCGATCAGTTTTTCCATGCCGGCATCGGTGCGCGGAGGAAAAAACTCACAGCTAAAAACAGGCTTACTATTGTCATTAGTACTCATAGTTTTTTGTTGCTTGAGTGTGTACAGTTCGAAAAGATAGAGTAACGCCACAGGCTTTTGGCTTGTGGCGTTACTCGCAGCATCAGTGCACTTAGTAGCGGTAGTGATCGGGCTTGTAGGGGCCTTCAACCGCAACATTAATGTAGTCTGCCTGTTGCTGGGACAGCGGTGTCAGGTAGGCACCAATCTTTCCGAGGTGGAGTCGAGCCACTTTTTCATCCAGCTGCTTGGGCAATATGTAAACCTTGTTTTCATACTGCTCGGCATTCGCAAAAAACTCCATCTGCGCCATCACCTGATTAGTGAAGGATGCCGACATCACAAAGCTGGGATGACCGGTGGCGCAGCCAAGATTAACCAGTCGGCCTTTGGCCAGAATGATGATGCGTTTGCCGTCAGGGAAAATAACGTGATCAACCTGCGGTTTGATTTCGTCCCACTCGTATTTTTCCAGTGAGGCGATATTAATCTCAGAATCGAAGTGACCGATGTTGCAGACAATGGCCTCGTTTTTCATGGCGATCATGTGGTCATGGTCGATGACGTTGACGTTGCCCGTGGTGGTCACAAAAATATCGCCCTGAGTGGCGGCGATGTTCATGTCGACCACACGGTAACCTTCCATTGCCGCCTGCAGTGCGCAAATCGGATCGATTTCAGTCACCATGACGGTCGCGCCCATGCCACGGAATGCCTGTGCACAACCTTTGCCGACATCACCATAACCGAGAACTACGCAGATTTTTCCGGCAATCATCACGTCAGTGGCGCGCTTGATGCTGTCGATCAGTGATTCGCGACAGCCGTAGAGGTTGTCGAATTTTGACTTGGTAGCTGAGTCGTTGACATTCATCGCCGGGAACATCAGCTGGCCCGCTTCCATCATCTGGTACAGACGATGTACGCCGGTGGTGGTCTCTTCGGTAACGCCCTTGATATTAGCGGCCATGTTCGACCACATTTTGCTGTCGCCGGAGATGGTGCGTTTCAGCACATCCAGAATGGCCAGCCACTCTTCATTGTCGCCGGCTTTGGCGGCGGGGATAACGCCGCCAGCGGCTTCGTATTCAGCGCCTTTGTGAATCAGCAGGGTAGCATCGCCACCATCATCCAGAATCATGTTGGCAGTGCCGCCATCAGGCCAGGTCAGCGCCTGTTCGGTACACCACCAGTATTCTTCAATGGTTTCACCTTTCCAGGCGTAGACCGGAATGCCCTGATCCGCAATCGCGGCAGCCGCCTGATCCTGAGTGGAAAAAATATTGCACGATGCCCAGCGTACTTCTGCGCCCAGCGCGATCAGGGTTTCGATCAATACCGCCGTCTGGATAGTCATGTGCAGGCTGCCGGTAATGCGAGCACCCTTGAGCGGCTGTGCCTCACCAAACTCTTCGCGCAGCGCCATCAGGCCCGGCATTTCAGTTTCGGCAATGCGGATTTCTTTGTGGCCCCATTCAGCCAGGGAAAGGTCGGCAACTTTAAAGTCAGTGAAATTATTCGTAGTAACGGCGCTCATGGCTCATCTCCAAAATAGTAAAAAGAAATGAGCGCCGTTGTCTAGTTCTGAGCCTCGCGATAGGGGGTATCGCTGCAGCGCTCCTCAGAAAATTGAAAAAGGATTATAGCCCAGCTGCGTCCTTTAGTGCAGCCGCTTTATCGGTTTTTTCCCAGCTAAAGTCAGGCTCTTCACGTCCGAAGTGGCCATAGGCAGCGGTATTGCCGTAGATCGGGCGCAGCAGGTCGAGCATCTGAATCAGGCCTTTGGGCTTGAGATTGAAGTGTGCACGTACCAGTTCAACAATCTTGTCATCACTGATTTTTCCGGTGCCGAAAGTCTGTACCGAAATCGAGGTGGGTTCAGCCACGCCAATGGCGTAGGAGACCTGAATTTCACACCTGTCGGCCAGTCCGGCAGCGACGATGTTTTTCGCCACATAGCGTCCGGCGTAAGCGGCAGAGCGGTCAACTTTGGATGGGTCCTTGCCGGAGAACGCGCCGCCACCATGACGGGCCATGCCGCCGTAGGTGTCCACGATGATCTTGCGACCGGTCAGGCCGCAGTCGCCGACCGGGCCGCCGATGACAAAATTGCCGGTCGGGTTGATGAAGTATTTGGTATCTTTATCCAGCCACTCAGCGGGCAGAATCGGTTTGATGATTTCATCCATCACCGCTTCACGCAGAATTTCCAGGGTGATATCCGGATTATGCTGTGTGGATAGAACCACCGCATCAATGCCTACCGGCTTATCGTTTTCATAACGGAAAGTCACCTGACTTTTGGCGTCGGGGCGCAGCCATGAAAGCGTGCCATTCTTGCGAACTTCAGCCTGACGCTTCACCAGTTTGTGGGCATAGGTGATAGGCGCGGGCATGAGTACATCGGTCTCATTGCTGGCATATCCAAACATCAGGCCCTGATCGCCCGCACCCTGTTCGTGATCTTCTGACTCATTTACGCCCATGGCAATATCGGCGGACTGTTTGTCGATGGAGGTGATAACCGCGCACGACTCCCAGTCGAAGCCCATGTCGGAATGGTTGTAGCCAATGCGTTTCACGGTCTGGCGGACGATTTCCTGCATGTCGACCCAGGCTTCGGTGGTGATCTCGCCAGCCAGTATCACCATGCCGGTATTGACCAGCGTTTCGCAGGCAACACGGGCTTTGGTATCCTGCTCCAGGATGGCGTCGAGCACCGCGTCTGAGATTTGATCGGCGACCTTATCGGGGTGGCCTTCAGAAACTGATTCGGATGTAAATAAGTAGTCATTCATATTTTGTTACCTGCAATAAAAAACCCGTTAAGGCGCAGCTTCAACGGGTTTTTGATGTTCGTGTAGGTATCAAAGTCGCTTTAGCTGCATTTATAAAGCGCCCGCAATCTGAGTCAAATTGGCGCTAGAGAGCGGTCATTATCCATCATTTTTTAGGCTTGTCAACATGCCGGCTACAAATTGCTAGCGGCTAAAGTAGGTTTTGTATTCTTCCAGCTCAGTATCGCTCAGCCCTTCTTCCTGCAATTTTTTTTCCAGCGCTTCATAACGGTGGTCATTGTTCTTGGCAATCAGATTTTTGATGGTATCAATAAAAATGGCTTTGGTATTCTGCGGCTCATCACAGCCGACCACATCCCGCTGCATCAGTTTTTGCAGCGTGGAAAAGTTTTCATTATTGCGCCAGCGTTCCAGTAATGCCGATGAACTGATTTCAGGATTACTTTTGATCAGCGTATCGATTTCGTGCAATAGCGGCAATCCCTGTAGCGCCGACGTTTTAAAGTTATCCGGAATCTCAATTTCAGAGGAGAGTGCAGGGAACTGCAAGAGCAGGGTGACAGCGTCACGGATAGCATTTTGTTTTACTTCGCGGTTGGAGCGTGGCCGGGAAGAGATGCGAACAGCCTGAACCGGCTCATCCGCCTGCAGCTTGCCGGCATTGAGGCCGGTGCGAGATGCCAGCTCCTGAAAGAGCAGGTCCTTGAAGATGCTGTCGGGGAGTTTGTTCAGCAAGGGCCTGGCTTTTTCAGTGAGCGCGGATTTTCCTTCCGAACTTTCAAGGTTGATGTTTTCGCAGAGATGTTCGAATAAAAATTCAGACAGCGGCTTCGCGCTCAGCAGGCGTCGCTCAAAATTTTCCTTGCCTTCCTGGCGGATCATGGAGTCCGGATCTTCGCCTTCGGGCAGAAAAAGAAATTTGGCTTCAAAGCCGTCGCGCAACAGGGGCAGGGTGTTTTCCAGCGCCCGCCATGCCGCCTTCTTGCCGGCCTGGTCTCCGTCGTAGCAAAAAATCAGTGTTCTCACCGTGCGAAAGGCGCGTTGCAGCTGTTCGCTGGTGGTGGCGGTGCCGAGTGAGGCAATCGCATAGTTAACGCCGTGCTGAGCCAGCGCCACCACGTCCATGTAGCCTTCGACGATAATCAGGTGCTCGAGATTGCGCACCGCCTTGCGCGCTTCATACAGGCCGTACAACTCCTGGCCCTTATGAAAAACGCTGTTCTCGGGAGAGTTAAGGTATTTGGGTTCGCCCTGATCAATGACGCGGCCACCCAGTCCGATCACCTGCCCGCGTCGGTTGGTGATGGGGAAGATAATACGATCACGAAAACGATCGTATTGATTGCCCTTGTCATTGTTGACCAGCAAACCGGTTGCGATTAATGCCTCGATGGTGGTTTTATCACTGCCCAGCTGGTCAGTTAAAAAATTCCAGCCATTGGGGGCATAACCGATTTGATAGGTTTTGGCGACCTCCCCCGTCAGCCCCCGCTGCTGCAAATATTGAATGGCTTTGTCGGAAGTTTTTAACTGCTGACGGAACAGCTCGGCCGCTTTTTCGAGAATATCGTAGAGCGGCTGTTTGCTGTCCTTGCTCTCGGTGGAGTGGAAATGGCTGTTCTCTCTGGGCACGTCAAGATTGTATTCGGCGGCGAGCGCTTCCACCGCATCAACAAAGTCGAGGTTTTCGTATTCCATGATAAAACCCAGCGCCGTGCCGTGAGCGCCGCAGCCGAAACAGTGATAAAACTGCTTGCCGTCACTGACGGTAAAGGAGGGCGTTTTTTCATTATGGAAAGGGCAGCAGGCGGTGTACTCCTTGCCTTTTTTCTTCAGCGGCACGCGTGCGTTGACCACCTCCACGATATCCGCGCGGGAGACCAGGTCATCGATAAAATTTTGCGGAATGCGTCCAGCCATGCTCGATCTAGAATTTAGGAGTGCGTTATTGAGGTTATGGAATCAGGTTTACAAAAGACAGCTGTCGGGGGTTAAAGATCCGCTCGTATTCAACAATGGCATAACGATCGGTCATGCCGGCAATGTAATCGGCGACGCCGCGAGCGATGCCATCCTGCCCGTGGCGGCTTTCCAGGGCTTTACAATGCGCCAGTGCCTCCGGCGGCAGAATGCGCAGATCATCCATGAAGGCGTTAAACAGGGCGGTGACAATGGAGCAGGCTTTCAGGGTCATTCTGTGCACGCGATAGTGCTGGTATAAGTGGGTGCGCAAGAACTGCTTCAGTTCCAGATTCTGCTCGCACATCGATTCACTGAAGGACATCAACGGTCTGCTCTGGGCACGAACATCATCAATGCTTTTAAGCCCGGCGGCATTAATATTGCTGCGCGAAGTATCGATCAGATCGACTACCATGACGTTAATCATACGCCGGATTATTTCATGAATCAGGTGGCGATCATTCAAACTGCGGTAACGTTTTTTAACGATGTCATGCTGCTTGCGAAAGACTTCGATTTTCATTAATTCGTCAATGCGGATCAGCCCGTAGCGCAGGCCATCGTCAACGTCGTGGTTGTTGTAGGCGGTCTCGTCGGACAAATCCGTGAGCTGTGCTTCCAGGCTGGGCTGGCTTTTGTCCAGGAAACGCTGCGCGACCGGACCCAGTTTTTCCGCATTTTTTTGTGAGCAGTGTTTGAGTATGCCTTCACGGGTTTCAAAGGTGAGATTGAGACCCTGAAAGTCGGCGTATTTCTCTTCCAGTTTGTCGACTACGCGCAGCGATTGCAGATTGTGTTCGAAGCCGCCGTGATCTTTCATGCATTGGTTGAGCGCGGTCTGGCCGGCATGACCGAACGGGGTATGGCCGATGTCGTGTGACAGCGCGATGGCTTCGGCGAGGTCTTCGTGCAGGCCGAGTTCGCGGGCAATACTGCGGGCAATCTGGGCGACTTCCAGTGAATGCGTCAGGCGGGTACGAAATAGATCACCTTCGTGATTTACAAAAACCTGGGTTTTGTATTCCAGCCGACGAAAACCGGCTGAATGAATGATACGGTCACGGTCGCGCTGGTAGTTGTTGCGGTAGACCGGACTCTCTTCATCGTGCACACGCCCCAGCGATTTCTTGTCGTTGCTGGCATAGGCGGTCAGGCTGCCGGAGTAGGGTTTGTCCATAATAGTCTTCAAGGTTATGTGGTGTAGCTGATGCGGATCGCCTGCGTGAGCTGATCAGGTGTGTAATCGCTGGTTATTATTGCATGGCCGATGTCTTTCAGCAGAATAAGTCGGAGTGTACCATCAAGCACTTTTTTATCGACCGACATCAAATCCAGAAACCGCTGTTCACCGAGACTCTCGGGGGCAGTGGTGGGCAGTTTGGCGCTCTGCATAATCGCTATAATGCGCTGCACCTGTTCCTCGTTGAGCCAGCCCAGCAGGGCCGACATTTTCGCCGCGATGCACATGCCGGTGCCAACCGCCTCACCGTGCAGCCAGACGCCGTAACCCATGCCGGTTTCGATGGCATGACCGAAAGTGTGGCCCAGATTGAGCAGGGCGCGCTGACCGCTTTCCCTTTCGTCGGCGGCGACAATGTCGGCCTTGGTCTGGCAGGAAACTTTAATGGCATAGGCCAGTGCCTGATGATCGCGTTGCAGCAGCGCGTTCATGTTTTGCTCGATCCAGGCAAAAAATCCGGCATCACGGATCAGACCATACTTGATGACTTCGGCAAGGCCGGCGCTCAGTTGCCGGTCGTCCAGCGTGTCCAGGGTGTTGGTGTCGGCGATGACCGCGCATGGCTGGTAGAAAGCGCCGATCATGTTTTTGCCCAGCGGGTGATTGACACCGGTTTTGCCGCCCACCGATGAATCGACCTGCGAGAGCAGGGTGGTGGGAATCTGAATCAGATGCACGCCGCGCTGATAAGTGGCGGCGGCAAAACCGGCCATGTCGCCGACCACACCGCCACCGAGGGCGATAATGGTGGTATTGCGATCCAGACGGTGAGTCAGCAGGGCATCAAAAATGCTGTTGAGCACGTCCAGGTTTTTATATTCTTCGCCATCAGGCAAAATCACGCTGTGGTAGCGCAGGCCGGAGAGCAGGGCTTCGACTTTTTGCAGATACAGCGGCGCCACGGTTTCATTGCTAACGATCAGCACGCTGTTGCCGGGGATGTGTTTTTTCAGAATATCGGTTTGATCGAGCAGGTTCTCCCCGATGTAAATCGGATAACTGCGCTCACCCAGATCAACCTGGAGCGTGGAGTATTCAGACATGGTGTTGCTTCAGCATTCGCTAATTGGTGGTATCAAGATGGCTAATAATAACGTGAATGACGTGGCGTAGCGAGTCATTGCTGGTGTCAACAATATAGTCCGCCGTCTCCCGGTACAGGGGGGCGCGCTGCTCAATCAGCCGAGTGAGAATGACATCGGCGGGCTCTTCACCGTGCAGCAGCGGGCGGTTCTTGTCCTTATGAGTGCGTTCCAGCAGCGACTTCAGATCGCTGCTCAGGTAAAACACCGTACCGCGTGATTGCAGATGCCGGCGGTTGTTTTCATCCAGAACCGCGCCGCCGCCCGTGGCCAGGACGATGCGCTCCTTCATGGTGAGCTCATCAATCACCACCGCCTCGCGCTGACGAAACCCGGCTTCACCCTCCTTTTCAAAAATCAGCGGAATATCCACCCCGGTTCGTTCTTCGATAACGCGGTCGCTATCGTAAAAATCCATATTAAGCCGCCGCGCAAGCTGACGCCCGATAGTGGTTTTGCCCGCGCCCATGGGGCCGATGAGGAAGATATTTGAATGTGTACTCATAACGGCGAAAGCCTAGCTGCTCATGCAGATAGAAGCAACACCTTGTAGGTGTTTGCGGTTGCAGACCTGAATTAAAGAAGCGACCCTTGGGTCGCTTCTTTAAGAGGCAAAAACAAAAGATGGCTAGATGCAGGTAATGGTTACGGTGGTTACATTAGTGGCATTAATCGTGCCACTGCCATTAGTTACAGTACATGTTTGACCTGTCGGCTGTACTGATACGGTTACGCTATATGTACCGCCATCGTCAATGGCGGTGGCAAAGGTGAAGTTGCCATCTGTAGGAACAGTGAGATTATCTACATCATTATTTTGTAATGTAACACTGCCAGTCAGGCCGCTGATCGTGCCGCTAACACTGTAAGCCCAGGTCGGTGTACTTATTATGCTGTTGGCTGAGGCAACCCATATCATTGCATTGCGGACTGTGGAGCTGCAAAGTGACGAATGTGTGCAGCCACCGCCATTGAGCAGGCCGTCTCCAATATCGTGTATGCTGTTGACACCAGTCAGGTCGTTACCGCTTACAGTGTCTATAACGACATCATTGCCATCAAAAATACTGTCGTTAAAGTCGCTACGTAAATTCAAGTTAATATAGGGTTCTTCCAGATCATTGAAAGCGCCCGTGTCATTGTCATCAAATATTCCATTACCATTATTATCGGTGAAAGATTCTTCACCACTGGTTTAAGCAACGATGGTGGTAAAGCCGTCACTACCAGTGACCGCCTGCCTCAGGTCTTTTGATCGCGTGCCAGACGACTGAGCAGCTTCCAGTTTCATCGGTGACACAGCTTGGCTTAATCAGGCCATATTCTGATTTAAAAATATATTGTGAAAGGATCTGTTATGGTCTCGTTATTACGATCACCAATATGGGCTGTAACGTCAATACTTGTTTCTGTGAAAATATCATCTGAATCTATAACGGTCGGGTCTACTTCGCTGAAAAGTATAGAGAAGTTTTTATGTGCTACGGTACCAACATTTGCAGTACTGCCTGGTTTCTGAAGCACTTCTTCTTCCGCACATCCTGTTCCTAAAAGTGACACAATCATTATGAAGGGCCGATAATTTGTAGTTCATTATTTGCATGACTCTTACCTTTAGTTCAAATTATAAAGAGAGCGAATCTTTCAGGATTTTGGGGGTAACAAATATCAGCAGCTCTGCTTTCTGGTCACTTTCAATGGTATGTCTAAATAGAAAGCCCAGTAGTGGCAAATCGCCCAGGAGGGGGATCTTGTCGACATCGTTACTGACGATCTGCTCGTAAATGCCGCCCAGTACAATGGTGTCGCCGTTATTAACCAGAACCTGGGTCTGGACTTCACGGGTATCGATACTGGGAATGCCGCCGAACACCTGGCCGACGGAGTCCTTGTTAACAGTCAGGTCCATGATGATTCTGTCGTCCGGGGTGATCTGCGGGGTGACCTTGATGCTCAGCACCGCTTTCTTGAACTCCACCGAAGTGGCACCGCTGGATGATGCGGACAGATAAGGGATTTCAACGCCCTGTTCAATAAAGGCTTCATGTCGATCAGCAGTGACCACGCGGGGACTGGAGATAACCTCGCCCTTGCTCTCGTTCTGCATGGCGGAAATTTCCAGATCGACCAGTGTGCCTCCTTTAAGCACCGAGAAGGCAATGGCACCAACATTCGGGCCAACGGCGGGCAGGTTTACGCCCAGACGATCAAATCGTCCGCCAGTAGAACCCAGAGGATGACTGACAGGGAGGGCATTGCCGGTAGTCATGATGTTGTCAATCGCATCTGAATTGACGGCATTGGTGCCGTTAATGGTGCCGGAGAGAGTATTGACACCATCGGCGCCGTTGCTGCTGATATTGCTTACGCCAAATCTCGCGCCGAGCTCTTTCGAGAAGTTATCCGAAGCGATGACGATTCGTGAGCCAATGAGCACCTGGCGAATGGGAACATCCAGCTGGTTAAGGATGCGACGTATTTCACCGATAACCTCGTCGGTGTCTTTGACTATCAGCGTATTGGTGCGTTCATCGATGATAACGCTGCCCCGAGACGATAACAGGCTTCCGCCAGCACCGCCTTCGCCACCTTCACCGCCACCACCGGAAAACAATGCTTCCAGTTCAGTGACCTTGGCAAAATTGACAGTAAAGAAGGCGCTACGAATGGGTGCCAGGTCGGTAATGGCTTGCGAAGCTTCAAGGTCAATTTTTTCCTGAGCAGCAATCTCTTCGCTGGGCGCGACCAGCATGACATTGCCGGATTCGCGTTTGGACAGACCTTTTGACTTCAGGATGATATCCAGCGCCTGGTCCCAGGGAACATTCTGTAAGCGCAGGGTAAGGTTGCCGCTAACCGAATCACTGACCACAACGTTCAGGCCGGTGAAGTCGGCGATCAACTGCAGGACGGCACGTACAGGAATATCCTGAAAGTTGAGTGACAGGCGCTCCCCGGTATAACCGAACTTGGCTTTGTTCTGTTCTTCCAGCTCATCTTCTGAAATAGGCTTGAGCTCTATCGTGAAGATGTTATCCGCCTGATAAGCGACATGTTCAAAGTCCCGGGTTGCCGGTTCGATTTCAATGCGGACATTGTCATCTTTTTCGAAACTGCTGATGGTTTTAACCGGCGTGGCAAAGTCAAGAACATCGAGTGATTGATGCAGGTTATCGGGAAGATCGGAGTTAATGAATTTCACCACAACCTTGCCAAATTCTTCACTGATATCCATGGGAATGTTGCTTTCGGTAAGCGTAACGATGACGCGTCCTTCGCCGTTTTCGCCACGGCGGAAATCAATATTGCGGATACCGCGGGTGACATCGGAGTACCTTGCGCGATCTGTCACCTGTGCATCATCTTCGGCAAAACGCGATGACTCATCTTTCGACTGGGCGGCAAAAGTAGTGCCTGTGGCGTCACTGTCTAGAGTGATTAATATGCTGTTATCTTTGGTGGTGACCTGATAAGGAATAACTTCGGTGACGTTCAGTATGACGCGAGTCCGGTCTTTAGCGCTGATGGCGATAACGGACTGAGCGGGTCCAACGCCTATAGGCTGTTGTTTTTTGGGCAGGGTGCTGCCGGTATCTGCAAAATCAAAAACGATGCGCGCGGGGTCGTCAATGGTGAAGCTTAATGGTTTGACGGCCTGCCGGCTCATTTCCAGAACCAGCTGCACACGATTGCCGGGCAAGGTGTTGTATTGGATGGATTCAATCATGTTCTGCTGGGCTAGCGCAGAGCTGCTGCCAAAACAGAGTAACATCATCAGAAGCGTCAGAAATTTCTGCACTCCATAAAGACTGTTCCCGTTATTAAGATTGTTTGTTATTGTTGTTTTCATATCTCGCTCCACGCGTTACTCATTGCCGACGGCTATTGATGCTTCGCGCTCAATATAGCCACCGAGACCATCGGGTACAATTTCCACCAGATGAATCTTTGTTTCTGTTATTTTTTTAATGCGTCCTTCGTTTTTCCCCATGTAGTTATCCAGCTGGACACGATGGACTACATTCTGAGGATCTTTGATAAGTCCCCAGGTGTTCTTGTTTTGTTCCAGCGTGCCAACCATGGATAAGGCGTCAAGAGGGAAAGATTCGAGATATTGTTTGGGTCTGTTGTTTTCCGGTTGCAATGAATTGTTCGCAATGCCCGGGTCTTCAGTGATGGTTACAGCCGCCACAAACGGATCACGTAAATCACTGGCGGAATAGCTGAAATTCAAATAAGGCTTGAACTGAGGTATCGGGCGTACACTGCCTACGCTGGAGGCTTTGGTTTGCGCGATGAACTCGTTTAAGTCGCTCACCTCTTTGCTGCAACCGGTTGCCAGCAGGGCCAGCATTGGTAATGCCATAATATTATGCGTTAGATTTTTTGATTTTGTCTTCATCATTGGTCCTGGGCAGACTCATCAAGATACTGGTAAGTAATCGCAGTAATGTCCATTACCAGTTTGGATCCGCCCTCTTTCTGGGCGGGCAGAATAGCAATGTCTTGCAGTGTGACAATGCGCGGCAATGCAGCGACACCGCTTACAAAGGCGGCAAATTCGTGATAGCGACCTGTTACTTTCAGTTTGATAGGATATTCTGCATAGAACTCTTTGGGGCGGAGCCCTTCCGGTTTGAAATATTCAATTTCAAGGCCGCTTGAAATGCCGGTCTGCGAAATATCTGTCAGCAGGGTTTCGATTTCGGTGCTGTTGGGCAGCTGGCGAAGCAGGGCGCCAAAAGTTGAGCGCATCTCTTCGAGTTGCTGTTTATAGGCTTCCAGATTAACCGCCGTGCTGTTCTTCTCAACGAAAGTATCTCTTAAGGTGAGTTCTTCGGCTTTGGCTTGTTTAAGTTCATCCAACTGTTTGGTGGTATCAAGAAAATAACCGGCAGCTGCAGCAGCAATGCAGATAACAATAATCAATGCCGCTTTGACGGGCGCGGGCGCCGTACCGATTTTCTTGATATCGTTGATATCAATATCATTAAGATCGATTTCAGAGAGATTCATCAGCTACCTTCTCCTTCTTCACTTTTAGGGGTGGATTGAGAGGTGGTCAATACAAAGCTGCTGCTTCTCATTGTGCCCTTTTGGGTTTCGATAACGGATAACCGGGGTGTGGCCATCCAGTCAGAAGAATCAATGTTTCTCATATAGGCGGATACCCGGCCATTGGATTCAGCGATGCCGTTTATGGTCAGCTCTTTGCCACTCTGCTTGATGCTGGTGAGGAAAATGCCTTCGGGGACGGTCCTGACAAATTCATCGAACAGATGAACAATTTGCGGACGTTGCTGCTGTAGCGACTGAATGACTTCCATGCGGGACAGCAGTTCCTGTTTGGTCGCTTCCAGTGCCTTGATTTCTTTCAGAGCAAGGTCAAGTTTGGAAATCTCTTTAGTGAGTATATTGTTACGAAATTGCTGATGATCAATTTGATTGGCGATATTAAGATGTATAGCAGCAACGAGAGCCGCTGTCATGAAGATGCACATGCCCAGGAGGGAGACAAATTGCCGGGTTTTTTCCGCACGCAGCTCTTCGCGCCAGGGTAACAGGTTAATTTTTGCCATTAATTAAAACTCCTCATGGCCAGGCCGCAGGCAATCATTAATGACGGCGCGTCATTGCTTAACCATTGCGGATTTACTTTCGATGATAGCGACATATTGGCAAATGGATTGGCGATGATTGTGCGTGTTTCCAGCTGACTTTCTATTAGCTCATCAATGCCCGGTATGGCTGCGCAGCCACCTGCCAAAGCAATCAGGCTAACATTATTGTGCTGTCCCGAAGTATAGAAAAATTGCAGGAAGCGCCCGACTTGCTGTGCAATGGTGGCTTTGAAAGGCTCCAGTACTTCAGGAATGTAGTTGTCGGGCAGGCCACCTACTTTTTTTAGTCGCCCGGCTTCTTCATAAGAGAGGCCGTAGCGACGCATAATCTCTTCGGTAAGCTGTTTGCCGCCAAAACTCTGTTCACGGGTATAAATCAGGCTGCCATTTTCGATCACGTTCAGGCTGGTCATGGTAGCGCCTATGTCAATGACGGCAATAATCCGGTTGTCATCGCCGTCTTCTATCTGCCGGGCAATCAATGAGGAGGATTGCTCAATGGTGTAAGCTTCAACATCAACAATTTTGGCTTTCAGACCGCCGAGTTCCAGCGCGGTGGTGCGGGCCTCAATGATTTCACTGCGAGAGGCTGCCAGCAGCACGTCTATAGTTTCAGGGTTGCCTTCGGTCGGACCGATCACTTCGAAATCGAGGTTAATTTCTTCCAGGGGATAGGGGATGTATTGATCGGCTTCCATCAGAATCTGGGCTTCAAGCTCGCTGTCATTATCGATCAGGTTGGCGGACATGGTGATGATTTTGGTGATTACTGCCGAGCCCGCAACCGCCACTGCTGCATTTTTGAGTTTGGAGCCGCTTTTTTTAAGCGCTTTCTGGATGCATTCGCCCACCGCTTCGGTGTCCTGAATGTTTTTATCGGAGACAGCGTCATCCGGCAATGGCTCGATAGCCATGCTTTCGACCTTGTATTGCCCGTTGGTGCAGGATAATTCGAGCAGCTTTACCGTAGTAGAGCTGATATCCAGACCCAGCAAGACAGGTTTTTTTCGTTTCAGCAGAGACACGTCTCAATCCCCATAATCTATTTATTTTAGGTAGTTATAGAACATATATGCAACTATGCATTAGATACTAGATGTAAGTATTGAATAATTCTAGTCAAAAGATGAATTAATCGCCAAAGCATAGTCAAAAGATTATAATTTGCACCCTCTTTCAGTAATATATAAAGTGAATCATGAAGCTGGCTAGAACATTTAAATACGGTTTAATAGCCTCATTGGCGATATCAGTGCTTTCATCGTTAGCGCTACTGGGCTTATATTTTTATCTTGAGCCACAATTGCCTTCCGTCGAAGGCATGAGTGATACGCGCCTGCAAGTTCCTTTGCGTATATATAGCAGCGATGGCTCATTATTGGGTGAATTTGGTGAGAAAAGACGCATCCCGAAAACGCTGGATGAGATACCCGAATTAGTGCAACAGGCGTTTCTGGCGGCAGAAGATAATCGCTTTTACGAACACGACGGTGTCGACTATCAGGGCATTCTGCGTGCCGTGATAAATTTGATTAAAACCGGCGAACGTGGACAGGGCGGCAGTACCATTACCATGCAGCTGGCAAGGAACATCTATCTCACCAAGGAAAAAACTTATATCCGCAAAATTCGTGAGATCTTTCTGGCGCTGAAAATCGAGCAGGAGCTGAGTAAGCAGAAAATCCTTGAGCTCTATTTGAATAAGATCTATCTGGGTAATCGTGCCTACGGCGTCGCCGCCGCCGCTTATATCTATTACGGCAAAAATCTTGATGAACTCAGTATCGCCCAGATCGCTATGATTGCCGGCCTGCCCAAGGCACCGTCGCGTTACAATCCGGTGGTTAATCCGGAGCGGGCATTGTCACGGCGTAACTACGTGCTGTCACGCATGCGTTCGCTGGATTTTATTTCAGCAGATGCCTATGAATATGAGAAGCAGATGGCGGTGACCGCTGAGCGTAAGCTCAGCCGGGTTGAGGTGCCGGCTCCCTACGTGAATGAAATGGTTCGTGCTGAAATTGTCCAGCAATTTGGTGAAGAGGCTTATTCAAGAGGGCTTAACGTCTACACCACTATTAAGGACAAGCTTCAGCTGGCGGCGAATGCCAGCCTGTGGAATGGGCTGGTGGATTATGATCATCGCCATGGATTTCGCGGCGTAATCCGCCATGTTGAGCTCAATGAGAAGGATGACGAATCCGGTCTGCTCAATGAGGATGAGGCGTTGCTCAAGATTCTCGAAGCGGATAGCGATTTCGGTTTGTTGCGGCCTGCGTTAGTCCTGTCCATTCACGACGAGCCGGAAGAGGCATCGGAGAAGAAAGAGCAACCAGGTGATGATGAAACCGATAATCAAACAGAGCCCGTTACCGGCCGGTATGCTCAAATATTGCTGAAAAACGGCGAGCGGGCAGTGCTGCCGTGGGCAGGCATTAGCTGGGCACGGCCCTATGTGAGCCTGAACCGGGTGGGCGAGGAGCCGAAGCAGATCAGTGACGTCCTGCGTGTAGGCGATGTGATCTGGGTGTCCGGGGAGGAAGATGATTCTCTGGCACTGGCCCAGGCGCCGGAAGTGCAGGGGGCGTTGGTCGCTCTCGCTCCCAATGATGGTGCCATCCAGGCGCTCAAGGGCGGTCTGGATTTTCGGCAGAGCAAATTCAATCGAGTCACTCAGGCCCAGCGTCAGCCGGGTTCGGGTTTTAAGCCGGTAATCTATTCTGCGGCGTTGTCAAAATCATTTACCCCCGCAAGTCTGATTAATGATGCCCCTGTAGTCTTTGAGGATGAGCAGCTGGAAGCTTCCTGGCGTCCGGAAAACTACAGCGGTCGATTCCACGGGCCGACCCGGTTACGCATGGCTTTGTACAAATCCCGTAATCTGGTTTCCATTCGGCTGTTGCGTTCGGTGGGTGTGGGTTACGCCACAAAATACGCCCGCAATTTCGGCTTTGATGACAGCACTTTGCCACACGATCTCTCGCTGGCATTGGGTAGTGGCGGAGTGAGCCCGCTGCAAATGGCGCGCGCTTACGCCGTGCTGGCTAATGGCGGCTATCGGGTGCAGCCTTATCTGATTGATCGCATAACAGATATGGAAGGTAATGTGCTGTTCGAGGCGGATCCGGCGGTCGCCTGTGTCGCCTGTGAACTGGCTGAACGTAGCCTGGATAGTGTCAGCGTCAGCGCTGCGAGTTCGGCTGTGGAAGGTGAAGAGGATGACGGCAGCGACAGCGCTGCGAGCCCGACTGTTGAAGGTGAGGAAGAAGAGATCCTGATGGTACTGCCCCGACAGGCCGAACGGACTCTGGAACCGCGCCTGGTTTATCAGGTGAATTCAATGCTACAGGATGTGGTGTTGCGGGGTACCGGTCGCAGGGCGCTTTCGCTGGGACGCAGGGATCTCGCCGGTAAAACCGGAACCACCAATGATCAAAAGGATGCCTGGTTCAACGGTTACAACCCGGATCTGGTGGCTGTAACCTGGGTTGGCTTTGATCAGTTGAAACCGCTGGGGCACGTTGAAACGGGCTCGAAAGCGGCCTTGCCGATCTGGATTGATTTCATGAAAGAGGCGCTGGCGGGAGTGCCGGAGAAACAGTTTCAGCGCCCCGACGGTCTGGTGACGATGAAGATTAATGCCGAAACCGGTGCCGCCGCGAGCGATCTGGACAAGGACGCCATCTTCGAAATTTTTAGAAGCGAGAACGCCCCTGCGATAGGTAATTCGGCGGCAGAGACAAATGCCGGTAGCAAAAGCGGTGCGCCGATCCCTGAGCAGCTGTTTTAAGGATGCCGGTTTTATAAGAGGTTGTTGTGGTTTTTCCTCTGATTAATTGCCCTGAAAACCCAGCGGCTGTTCAGGCAATTTCCAGTATTATCTAATACGATAGCCGGCGTGACAGGCAGCACAGGCAGAAGTGATTTCCGAGAGCGCTTTGTAGATGTCTGAGGTATCGCCGACCTGCGCCTGCAGGGAAAAATGACTGGCCGCCCGGTGCATCCGCGTACCCATCTGCTGCATCTCCTCCGGCATGAACCCGGCCATGTGGCCGGCGCCGTGTAATCCCAGTGAGCTCATGCCCAGACGGGATTCGGCAATATCAGCGGCCTTTTCCGACTCATTCTCGGCCAGCATGATTAATATTTCGTTGATGGCCGCCAGATGATCGCGCATGTTGCTCATCATGTGTTGCTGCATCATTTCCGGCAGCTGAACGAGCTCTCTGGAATCTTCATTGGCGATTGATGGGGCGGCGGTACAGAGCCAGAGAAGTGGAGCGACGGCG
>JAVVEE010000001.1:0-47398 GCA_032251315.1 Gammaproteobacteria bacterium | reverse complement strand
CGACGGCGCAGATCCTGTTTTTTTTATTTATCAGCGGTGATACTGTGCGCTGGCTTCGTGTACCGCATCCACCAGGGCCTTAACATTGTCCGGCTTGATGTTGGGAGTGATGCCGTGGCCGAGGTTGAAAATGTGGCCGGAGCCCTGACCGTAGGAGGCTAGAATGCGTTCGGCTTCGGCCTTGATGACGGCAGGCGAGGTGCTCATCGCAGCAGGATCCATATTGCCTTGCAGTGCCACTTTATCGCCAACCTGGGCGCGTGCCACGCCGATATCAATAGTCCAGTCCAGGCTCAGCGCATCACAGCCGGTGGCTGCCAGCTCTTTCAGCCAGAGTCCGCCGCCCTTGGTGAACAGGGTGACCGGGATTTTCTCACCGTCTTTTTCACGTGTCAGCTGGTCAACAATTCGCTGCATGTAGGCGAGCGAGAATTCCATGTAGTGAGCCGTGCTGAGGGCGCCGCCCCAGCTGTCAAAAATCATCACCGCCTGTGCACCCGCCGCAATTTGTGCATTAAGATAAGCGGCGACAGAATCGGCCAGAACCGACATCAACTGATGGGCGGCTTTAGGGTCTTCGAACAGCAGGGCTTTGATTTTGGAGAAGGTTTTGCTGCTGCCGCCTTCGACCATGTAGGTAGCCAGTGTCCACGGGCTGCCGGAGAAGCCGATCAAGGGTACTTCGCCGTTCAGCTCTTTTCTGATCAGGCTGACTGCATCAATGACATAGGATAATTCATCATGCGGATCGGGTGCGGCCAGTTTGGCAATATCAGCGGCGCTTTTCAGAGTGCGCTTGAATTTGGGACCTTCACCCTCCTCGAAATAGAGTCCCAGTCCCATGGCGTCAGGGATGGTCAGAATATCCGAAAACAGGATGGCTGCATCCAGATCAAAACGGCGCAGCGGCTGCATGGTGACTTCACAGGCCAGTTCGGGTGATCGGCACAGGCTCATAAAGTCGCCGGCCTGTTCGCGCACGGCGCGGTATTCAGGCAGGTAACGTCCGGCCTGGCGCATAATCCAGACGGGAGTGCGATCAACCGGTTGCCTCAGTAAGGCGCGAATCAGTCGGTCGTTTTTCAGAGAGGGGTGGCTAGCTGGCATAATTAAGTAGTGAGAGTTGTTTTTATTTTTTCGCTAATAGCGCTCATGTCACCGCGACCGACGACTCGGGGACGGACGATGCCCATCACCTTGCCCATGTCCTTTATGGATTCGGCGCCGGTTTGGTTGATAGCCTCTTTAATGATGGCGTCAATTTCATCGTCACTGAGTGGTTGCGGCAGAAAGGTCTGGATAACCTCGATTTCAGCGCGCTCTATACTGGCCAGATCATCGCGTCCCGCCTGATCGAACATGCTGATAGATTCACGACGCTGCTTCAGCATCTTGTCCAGAATGGCTATGACCCGGGTGTCATCCAGCTCAATACGCTCATCCACCTCTACCTGCTTTAGTGCCGACATGATCAGACGAATGACGGCAAGACGTTGCTTGTCGCCGGCCTTCATCGCCGCCTTCATCGCATCCTGTAGGTTGTTTTTCAGGGCGCTACTCATGGCGTGCGGTTTCCGGCATTAACGTCGACGTTGGTGAGGTGAACGCGCGAATGTGCTGCGTTCTTTAGATAGCTTTTTCAGGTGGCGCTTCACTGCAGCGGCAGCTTTACGCTTGCGTTCAGTAGTGGGCTTTTCGTAAGCTTCGCGGGCACGAACATCGGTCAAAACACCCGCTTTTTCACAGGCGCGCTTGAAGCGGCGCAGGGCAACGTCGAACGGCTCGTTTTCTTTAACTCGTATGGCTGGCATAGTTTCTCTCAAAAAAATACATAAAAAATCCGCATACAACTGCGGGAAACGACGTAGTATATCGCATAATAACTGAATCCAAAAGCCTAAGATTATTACTTAAGAGGATAAAACAGCATTAAATGATTGTTCTGGGAATTGAAAGCTCCTGCGACGAGACCGGGATAGCGCTTTTTGATAGCGAAAAAGGCCTGCTGGCTCACGTGCTGCACAGTCAGGTCGAGCTGCATGCCGAGTATGGCGGGGTCGTGCCCGAACTGGCTTCGCGCGACCATATTCGCTATCTGGTGCCGTTGATGGAGCAGGTTCTGCAGCAGGCGGACATCACCCGGAGCGAAATAGAGGGGGTTGCCTACACCGCAGGGCCGGGCCTGATCGGCGCGCTCATGTCAGGGGCCTGTGTGGGGCGCAGTCTGGCCTGGGCACTGGGTGTGCCTGCGCAGGAGGTGCATCATATGGAAGGACATTTGCTGGCGCCGATGCTGGAGGAAAACCCGCCGAAATTCCCCTTTGTGGCGCTGCTGGTTTCCGGCGGGCATACGCTTCTAGCCTACGTTACCGGCGTCGGCCAGTATGAAATTCTGGGGCAAAGTCTGGATGATGCCGCTGGTGAAGCCTTTGATAAAACCGCCAAGATGCTGGGGCTGAGTTACCCGGGTGGCCCCATTCTGGCGAAACTTGCCGAACAGGGCAGGGCCGGTGCATATAAGTTTCCGCGCCCGATGACTGATCGCCCCGGGCTGGATTTCAGTTTCAGCGGCCTGAAAACCTTTGCCCTGAATACCTGGCATGATCTCCAGGCTGAATCTGAAGGGCAGTGCGAAAAACTGACGCAGGGCCGCGCTGACGTGGCCCGCGCTTTTGAAGAGGCGGTGGTGGATACGCTGTCGATCAAATGTCGACGTGCGCTCAGGCAGACACACTGCAAAACGTTGGTCATCGCCGGGGGCGTGGGCGCGAATCAGCATCTGCGCCGGCAATTAGCCGCCATGGTGAAGAAGGAGGGGAGCGAGCTCTATTATCCGCGCACCGAGTTCTGCACCGACAATGGCGCCATGATCGCCTATGTGGGCTGTCTGCGTTTAATGGCGGGTGAGAGCAAAGGGCTGAGCATTGATGCCAGGGCGCGCTGGCCGATGGATGAGCTGGGGGCTATTCGGGCTTAGGCCTGTCAGCGCCAATAGGCTTTTCTGTGCCCTGAATCATGTTCTTGATGTTGCTGCGGTGTCGCCAGAACAGCAGGGTCGCCATAAAAGCGGTCGCTGCGATCAGTGTCACCGAAGCGTCGAAATACCAGACGATAAAAGGAGAGCATAGCGCCGAAACCAGTGCCGACAGCGCGGATATCCTGAACAGCAGCGCTACCAGACCCCATACCGCCAGTGCCGCCAGGCCGATCATCCAGTTAATCCCCAGCAGAACACCATAAAAGGTGGCAACGCCCTTGCCGCCCCTGAAGCGATAATAGAGCGGGTAAAGATGCCCTAAAAAGGCCGAGCTGCCGGTGATCGCCAGTGCCAGCGCGTCGCCATGCAGTTGCTGTATCGCCAGAACCGGCAGTAGCCCCTTCAACATATCGCCCAGCAGGGTGATAATAGCCGCCTTTTTTCCGCCGGTGCGCAGCACATTGGTGGCGCCGGGATTATTGGAGCCGACCTGACGCGGATCTTCCAGCCCCATGAGCTTGCAGGTGATGATGGCGGTGGAAATAGAACCCAGAAGATAGGCGATCAGCGCGTAGGCGAAATAGACGGGTTCAAAACTCATGATGGAAGAAAACGTATAATGTCTCGAAAAAGAGGTTAGTCATTTTTAAACAGGTTATTGAAAACAGTATGCAAGCTTACATCAGGTCATCGCTAAATGCCGCCAAAAAATAAGGGAAAAATCACCTGCGTTTTTGTGCACGGCTGGGCCATGAACAGCGCCGTCTGGGAAGCCTGTTTCGATCGCCTCCCCGAGTGGATAGATGTGGTTCAGGTCGACCTGCCCGGGCACGGCACCATGGCCGGGGTGAAAGCCGACAGCCTCAATGACCATGTGCAGGCGCTGGCTGCCGTAGTGACTCGGCCGGCCATCTGGGTCGGCTGGTCGCTGGGCGGGCTGGCCGCGCTGCGCCTGGCCAGAGATTACCCCGAACGCGTTGCCGGCCTGTTCATGGTCGCGAGTAACCCCTGTTTTGTGCGCCAGCCCGACTGGCCGTGCGCCGTTGAAGCCGGGACTTTCCAGCTGTTTGCCGACGCCCTCGCCGATAACGTGGACGCGACCATTAAACGTTTTCTTGCCCTGCAGGTGAAAGGCTCGGGAGTGGCCATGAGCACGGTTCGTGAATTGCAGCAATCCTTGCGCCGGCGCGGCCAGGCTTCTCCCGAAGCGCTGATGTGCGGGCTGGAAATACTGGCGACGACCGACCTGCGCAGTGAGCTGCCCTATTTGAATTGCCCGATCACATGGTTGCTGGGCGGACGTGATGCGCTCATACCGGTGTCGCTGGCCGGGGCATTGAAAATACTGCAACCGAAGATAGAAACCATCATAGAAAAAGAGGCGGCACACGCCCCGTTTATTTCACACCCCGAAAACTTTGCCGGGGCTTTAATTGATTTTGCCGAGACCCTGCGATGACCCGGACTTTTGACCCGCAACGAATACGTAACGCCTTTGACAAGGCCGCAGAGAGCTATGATCAGGCGGCGGTATTGCAGAAAGAGGTCTGCAAACGGCTGCTCGAAAAGCTGGAGGTGGTTCGCCTCTCGCCACAATGGATACTGGATGCCGGCAGCGGTACCGGCGAAGCGGTGAGGCCGCTGCAAAAAAAATATAAAAAAGCCGAAGTCGTGCTGCTCGACCTGTCTGAACGTATGCTGAAAAAAGCAGCCGGGCAGGGCGCGTTGTTTAGAAAACCGCACCAGGTGTGCGCCAACATTGAATCGCTGCCCTTTGCCGACAACAGTTTTGATCTGCTGTTTTCCAGTCTGGCGATGCAGTGGTGCAATGATCCGGGCGCGACGCTGGTTGAATTCAAGCGCGTGTTAAAACCGGGGGGGTTGTTACAGTTCGCCACTTTTGGCCCCGATACCTTAAAAGAGCTACGCGCAAGCTGGCAGCAGGTGGATGGCGCGGTGCACGTCAACAGCTTCATCGACATGCACGACATTGGCGATGGCCTGTTGCAGGCGGGTTTTGCCGAACCGGTGATGGAATCGGAAATTATCACGGTGAATTATCAGGAGGTCGATACCCTGATGCAGGATCTGCGCGACATCGGCGCGAATGTCACCGCCAGTGGACATCGTCAGGGTTTACTGACACGCAATATGCTGAAGCAATTGCGCCAGGCCTATGAAGGCTATCGGCAGCAGAATGTGTTGCCGGCCAGTTATGAAATTGTTTACGGCCATGCCTGGGTGGCACCGGCAGATAACAGGGCGGCAGAAAAAAATATTGAAGTTGTATTTACAGGCTGATTCACGTCTGTTTAAATCTCGCAGAATTAACAGGGTAATTTCGGCCGACGTTACTCTCAAAAATCAAAATAATAATGACATTAAATATTCAAAACTTTTAAGGCTAAGCACTGCTGCCCTATTGTGAGGGCTGCCAATTTATAAGGGAAATAATAATATGAAAAAACTAACGATTCTATTTATGGTAATGCTGCTGACGGGGTACGCTCATGCGGCCAATAAGGATGATATATATTTTGGTGGTGGTCTGGGGCTGAATTCGTTATCCGGTATTGATTTTAGCGATGGTCTGGGCTTTCAGATTTTTGCGGGTTATGACCTGCCTGTCAAAATGGGCAAGGGGAAGCTGTCGTTGGAAGCGGGTTATATGGATACTGGTAATATGGAAATTAGTTATACAGGCTAGTTTGGAACTATTACTACAGAGACAAAAGCAACGGGGTTATGGGGCAATGCAGTTTTTAGTCTGCCATTGCAGGATAAACTGAATCTGGTGTTGCGCGCGGGTCTTGATATAGGCGATGACGACGGCATCATGTTGGGTGGCGGCCTGGGGTTTAAGCTGAATAATAAAATGGAAGTTCGCGGCGAGTATGTGATACGCAATCATGTGGATTCACTGCAAGTTAATCTGGTGATGAGAATATAATCTCTGCGCTACATCAAAACAAAAAAGCCCGGCATTGATAGCCGGGCTTTTTTTGCGTACGCTTAAGTTTGAGTGCTTAAGCGGTGATCGCGCCGCGCAGTTTCTTGATGGCATTCTGCTCGATCTGGCGAATGCGTTCAGCTGAGACCTGATGTTCATCGGCCAGTTCGTGCAGGGTGGTCTTGTCCTCGCTCAGCCAGCGACGCTGGATAATGTCACGGCTACGATCATCCAGCTGTTGTAATGAGTTGGCCATCTGTTCCAGATGCTGCGACTGGCTGTCGTCCGCTTCCAGCTGACGGGCCGGATCGGCATGCTGGTCGGTGAGGTAGGCCGAAGGTGAAAACGCCTGTTCATCGTCATCGTCATTGGGCGCATCGAAGGCCAAATCATAATTGCTCAGACGCGATTCCATTTCCAGCACAGTTTCCGGTTTGACGCCCAGCGTACTGGCGACATCCTGAACCTCTTCATGGCTGAACCAGCCCAGACGTTTCTTGTTGCTGCGCAGTTTGAAAAACAGCTTGCGCTGGGATTTGGTGGTGGCGACTTTTACGATCTTCCAGTTGCGAATAACAAATTCGTGGATTTCGGCCTTGATCCAGTGAACCGCATAGGAGATCAGGCGCACATTATGATCGGGTGAAAAATGCTTAACCGCTTTCATCAGGCCGATATTGCCTTCCTGGATAAGATCATTGAGTTGCAGGCCGTAACCCATATAGCCGCGGGCGATTTTTACCACAAAGCGCAAATTGGCCATGACCAGCTGCTGAGCCGCCTCAACGCCACCGTGCTCATGCAGTTCCAGGGCGAGGGCGCGCTCTTCCTCGGCGCTGAGAACGGCAATGCTGTTAACTCGGCGTATATAGGTGTCCAGATTGTTGACGCTAACCGGATAGTGATGGTTAGCGGGAATCAATGCAGCGTTCATAATGTAGCCTCCACGTTTCATTGCCACTGATATTAGCAGTCGAATTGTCAGAGTGCCAATTCTAGCCAAAGTTCCTGAGTAAATATCTACGTAATTTCGGAGGGATTGGGCCTGGGAGGCTGTCGGGTTTATGGGGATTTTGGGTCGCTCCCCCCCCCCCTCTTCCGCAGTCAATTCGTCCTAAAACCAACAGCCTCCTAGCTGGGCTCAATTTCATCCAGATGGCGGCCCACCGCCAGCCAGGAGCCGAGCAGGCCCAGGCCGCAGCTGATCATGATGAGGTTGACGGTGTCGCCCGAATCGAGGCCGCTGAGCTGAAAATCGCTGTGGTAGAGCAGGGCTAGTTTTTCCACCGGCGCAGCCAGCATATAGAGTGAGAGGGTGGTGAGCAGCCAGGCGAGCAGGCCGCCGCTGAGGCCGTACCAGAAGCCGGTGTAGAGAAAAGGTCGGCGGATAAAGGCGTTGGAAGCGCCGATGAGCTTGGAAACCTCAATTTCGGCGCGGCGGTTCTGGATGTCCAGGCGAATGGTATTGCCGACGATGAGCAGCACCGCCAGCCCCAGCAGGCTGCCGATGGCCCAGATGACGCGATTAGCAATTTCCAGCAGGGCATACAGGCGTTTCACCCACTGCATGTCGAGTTGCGCGAGCTCCACCAGCTTCTCGCTTTCCAGCTCATGGAGCAGCTGGTCGATGCGGTCGGGGCGATTGGGGTCGATGATGGGCTGAATCACCAGCACGATGGGCAGCGGGTTGCTCTCCAGAAACTCCAGGGCATCGCCAAAGCCGGAGAGCTGCTTGAACTGTTCCAAACCCTGATCTTTTGAAATAAGGCTGACGTGTTCGATCTCATTGTGCAGTTGCAGGCGGCCGAGCAGGGTCTGGGCCTGTTTCTCGTCAGCTTCGGTGTGCAGAAACAGCGAGATTTTGGTTGAACTGTCCCAGCCCGCACTCAGGCCGCTGATGTTGTTGAGCGCCAGATACAGCCCGGCGGGCAGAGTCAGGGCGATGGCGATCACCGCCATGGTCATCAGGGTGGAGAGCGGCTGGCGGGTCAGTCGCCCGAGACTGCCCAGTAGCACCCTGAGATGGTGGATGAAATAGGTGATCAGCAGGGTGTTGGTCTGGGGGCCTTTACGCATAATCAGGCGGCTCCGGCGGTGTCGTCACGGGGGCTGATCTCATCGTCAAACACCCGCCCCTGCTTCAGGCTGAGTGCGCGTGCGCCCAGCTGCTGGATCAGATCGAGATCGTGGCTGGCGATGAGTACGCTGGTGCCGACCTGGTTGAAGCGGGCAAACAGCTCCATGATCTCCAGCGAAAGCTCCGGGTCGAGATTGCCGGTAGGCTCGTCGGCCAGCAGTAAGGCCGGTTTGTGGACAATGGCGCGGGCGATGCCGACGCGCTGCTGTTCACCGCCCGAGAGCGTGACAGGGTCGGATTTCGCCTTACTGAGCAGGCCCACCTGATCCAGCGCGGCGCGGGTGCGGCTCTGAATTTCGCGGTGACGATAGCCCTGAATCACCAGCGGCATGGCGACATTATCGAAAACCGGGCGGTCGTAGAGCAGGTGGTGATTCTGGAAAATGATGCCGATGTTGCGGCGCACGTAGGGTACATGGCGGTTGCTGATGTGGCTGAGATTGACCCCGTCCAGAATGATCTGGCCACGGCTGGGGCGTTCGATCAGCGCAATCAGCTTGAGCAGGGTGCTTTTGCCGGCACCGGAGTGGCCGGTAAGGTAGCCGATTTTGCCCCGGGGCAGGCGAAAGCTGACCTGGCTGAGCGCTTCAAAGCCGCCCGGATAGCGCTTGCTGACATTATCAAAATGAATCATGCGTGTATTCCGTAGTCTTTATCCATTGACTTTAATTCTATCGTTTGAGAATAGCATCAACAAACGTTCTGGCGTGAAAGGGGCGCAAATCTTCGATACCCTCACCCACGCCGATAAAGCGAATCGGCAGTTTGAGTTTGCTGGCGATAGCGAAAAGAATACCGCCTTTGGCCGTGCCATCAAGCTTGGTGACTGCAAGTCCGCTGAGCGCCAGCACCTCGTTGAACTGCTGCGCCTGTTGCAGCCCATTCTGTCCAAAACCGGCATCCATGACCAGCAGGGTCTCATGGGGCGCCGATTCATCCAGCTTGCCCATGACGCGTTTGATTTTTTTCAGCTCGTCCATCAGATTGCTCTGGGTGTGCAGACGCCCGGCGGTATCGGCAATCACCACGTCGATATTTTTTGAACTTGCCGAGGCGATAGCGTCAAAAATAACAGAAGCAGGATCGGCTCCGGTGCCCTGAGCAATCACCGGCACATGGTTGCGGTTGCCCCACTCCTTGAGCTGTTCGACAGCGGCGGCGCGGAAGGTGTCACCCGCGGCGAGCAGCACCGATTTGCCCTGCTGCTGAAAATGGTGGGCGAGCTTGCCGATGCTGGTGGTTTTGCCCGCGCCGTTGATACCGACCACAAGAATGACGTAAGGTTTATGTTGAGGGTTGATCGCCAGTGGCTGCTCGCAGGGTTCGAGCAGGCGGGTCATGATATCGGCCAGTGCCAGCCGCAGGGCTTTGGGATTGCCCAGCGCCTTGCGGCTGATCTGCGCTTGCAGGGTGTCGATAATCTCGGTGGTGGCCTCGATGCCGACGTCGGCGCTGAGCAGGGTGGTTTCGAGTTCGTCCAGCATGTCGCGGTCGAGCTCCTTTTTGCCGAGCAGAAAATCGGCGAGACCATCGCCGAAGCCGCGACGGGTTTTGGCCAGCTTTTCCGTCAGCTCGGCCGATTCGGCGTCATCAGTGCGGGCAGGCTCGGCGGCCGGAGCGGCTGTCTGCTCGACGATGGCGGTGCCGATAGAGCTATCGACCGATTCGTCGACCGGTTTTTCGACAGTTTTATCGTCACGTTTATCGTTAGATTTTTTGTGTTTACGGAAGCCGAACATGGATTATATATAATGTATGGGTGGTGTATGGGAGCCGGATATCCTATCATCCAGCACTCTTAAGATTAAGGGTTTTATTTTTATAATGCGCATTTATATTTCACTACTGGTATTGGTCGCAGCGATTTCGGCGGCGACCCTGTTTATGGCCGAGGACGCTCCCGCGCTGGTAACACCGGCTGCCGAGAATTCATCGGCGCTGGAAATGCCGACCGAGGTGCACGCTTTTGAGCTGGCAAACGGCATGAAAATCAGGGTGATCGAGAATCATCGCGCCCCGGTCGTGGTTTCGCAGGTCTGGTACAACGTCGGCGGCAGTTTTGAGCACAGCGGCATCACCGGCGTCTCCCATGTGCTCGAGCACATGATGTTCAAGGGCACGCCGAGCTATCCCGCGGGCAAATTCTCGGAAATCGTGGCGGCCAATGGCGGCAAGGACAACGCCTTCACCAGCAAGGATTACACCGCCTATTTTCAGCAGATCGCCAGTGACAAACTGGAAATATGCCTGACCATGGAAGCCGACCGGATGCGTAATCTGCTACTGAATGAAGCTGACTTTCTCAAGGAGGTTGAGGTGGTGAAGGAGGAACGCCGTCTGCGCACCGATGATAAACCCACGGCGCTGTTATACGAGCGCTTTAATGCCATGGCCTACGCCAACGGCCCCTACCAGCAGCCCATTATCGGCTGGATGGAAGACCTGGACAGCATGACCATCGAAGATTTAAGCCGCTGGTACAAATACTGGTATGCCCCCAACAATGCCACCCTGGTGGTGGTCGGTGATGTCGATGCCGATGCCGTGCATGAGCTGGCCAGAGAGCATTTCGGCGCGCTGGCCGCGATTGAACTGCCAATGATAAAACCGCGCCAGGAGGTCGAGCAACACGGGGTGAAGCGGCTGACCATGCAGCTGCCGGCGGAGGTGCCCACGCTGATTATGGGTTACAAGGTGCCGGTGCTGATATCAGCCGAGGCGCCGGACGAGGCCTACGCCCTGGAAGTGCTGGCCGCACTGCTGGATGGTGGCGAGAGCGCGCGGTTGAGCCGCAATCTGGTGCGGGGCCAACAACTGGCCACCAGCGCGAGCGCGGGTTACAGCCTGTATTCGCGGCATGAAAGTTTATTGACCTTCTCCGCGATACCGGTGAAGGGTGTGGATATCGCCCGGCTCGAAGCGGCGATCATAAAAGAGATCGAAGCCATTAAGAAAACACCGCCCGAACAGAAGGAGATGGATCGAGTGATTGCGCAGGTGCTGGCTTCCTCGGTGTATGAGCAGGATTCGAGTTTTTACCGGGCCATGCAGGTGGGGATACTGGAGACGCTGGGGCTGGGCTGGCAGGTCAAGGATGAATACATCGAAAACATCCGGGCCGTGACCGCCGAGCAGGTGCAGCAGGTGGCGAGAAAATACCTGCTCGACAAGCGCCTGACCGTGGCCGTGCTCGATCCCCTGAGTCTGGAAGCCGCGACGGTGAACGGCAGCGTACCGACTGGAGAGCGCCATGCAAATTGAAGCCATGCAGATTAAAGCCATACAAATTAAAGCTATGAAAAATAAATTTATATCCCTGTCGGCGAGCCTGATGTTCGGGCTCGCCATACTGGTTTCGGGCAGCGCTCTGGCTGTGCCGGAAATTCAGCACTGGCAGTCGGACAATGGTGCCAGAGTCATGTATGTGCCGGTCGAAGGTCTACCGATGCTGGATGTGCGCGTGGTGTTTGATGCCGGCAGCGCCCGTGATGGCGAGCTGAGCGGGCTGGCGGCGCTCACCAACGGCCTGCTGGCTGAAGGTGCGGGCGGGCTTTCCGCGCAGACGCTGGCCGAGCGCTTTGAATCGGTGGGCGCGCAGCTGGAAAATGATTCATTGCGCGATATGGCGTATGTAGGTGTGCGCAGTCTCACCGACAAGGCCTATCTCGATCAGGCGCTGGCGACCTTGTCAGCGGTGGTGGCGAAGCCCGATTTCAAACCGCAGGCGTTCGCACGTGAACTGGCCAGGATGAAGGTCGCCCTGACGGCGAAAAAACAGTCACCTTCCGCCATCGCCGATGAGGCTTTTTATCAGGCGCTTTATCGCGATCACCCTTACGCGCAACCGCCGGGCGGCACCGAAGCTTCGCTGGCCAGGCTCAATCTGGCTGCGATCAAGGCGTTCTATCAGCAATATTATGTCGCAAAAAATGCCCTGATCGTGATGGTGGGAGCGATAGATCGAGCCCGGGCGGAAGCCATCGCCAACAACCTCTCGCAGCAGTTGCCGAGCGGCGAACAGGCCGCGCCGCTGCCGGCGGTGAAACCACTGGCTGAGAGCAGGCTGGTGCAGATTCAGTACCCTTCAAAACAGGTGCATATCTATATGGGGCAGCCCGGCGTGAAACGCGGTGACGAGGATTATTTCAGCCTGTATGTGGCCAATCACACCCTGGGCGGCAGCGGCTTTGCTTCGCGTCTGGTGGAAACCATCCGCGAAAAGCATGGCCTGGCCTACAGCGTCTACAGCTATTTTCTGCCCATGCGCGAGGCCGGGCCTTTCATGATGGGTATGCAGACGCGCGCCGATCAGGCAGAACAGGCGGTCACCCTGTTGCAGTCAGAGCTGGAAAAATATCTGGAAGAGGGGCCTGACGAAGATGAGCTGGCCGACGCCGTTAGCAACATTGTCGGCAGCTTTCCGCTGAATCTGGATGGCAACAACAAGCTGCTGGGTTACCTGACCATGATCGGTTTCTATGACCTGTCAAAAGATTACCTGAACACCTTTGTTGAGCGGGTCAAGTCGGTCAGCCAGGATGATGCCGCAGCCGCCATGGCCAGTCGCATTGATGCTGACAAAATGGTGACGGTGATTGTCGGCGACATCGCCGCCGGTGAAAGCGCAGCGGCGGCTACTGCTGCCGATTCGAAAGGCAGCTCACCGCGCGAATGAGCGCACGCATAGGCAAGCCGGTGCGCGGCCAGACCAGTACAGATCAGGGTGGGCAGCTCAGAATCATCGCCGGAAGCTGGCGCGGGCGAAAGCTGAGCTTCCTGGATCGTGAAGGCCTGCGGCCAACCACCGATCGCGTCAGAGAAACCCTGTTCAACTGGTTGCAGATGGAGCTGCCGGGCAGCCATTGTCTGGACCTGTTTGCGGGCAGCGGCGCGCTGGGTTTTGAAGCGGCGTCACGCGGCGCGGAAAAAGTGGTGATGGTCGACAGCGACAGCCAGAGCGTCAAAATGCTGTGCAGCAATGTCGAGCTGTTATCCGCGCCGCAGATCGAAGTGGTCGGTAGCGATGCCATCACCTTCTTGCAGCGCTGCAAATCTCATCGTGAGCCAGATCGTAATAGTGAACGGGCTTTTGATATCATCTTCATCGACCCGCCCTATGGCAGTGACGTGATCGCAACGTGTTGTGCGCTGCTGGAGAGCGAGCAATGTCTGGCGGTTCATGCGAAAATATACGTTGAATGCGATGCCGGTAACGATTTGAGCAAAGCGGAAAACGGCCTGCCCGGTAACTGGCGGTGTTTGAAACATAAAACAGCAGGGCAGGTCGGCTATCATCTTTTTGTACGCGATTGATGCCCGCATCCAACAACAACCGAGGCAGGTAAATAAAGTGACAGTGGTTGCAGTTTATCCCGGAACCTTTGATCCCGTGACCAATGGCCACACGGATCTGGTGCAGCGCGCCTCGAAATTGTTCGATCATGTGATTGTGGCGATTGCGGCTAACCCCGGCAAAACGCCTTTATTTAATCTAGATCAACGCGTGGCCATGGTGAGTCGGGTATTGTCCGATATTCCCAATGTTGAGGTGTGCGGGTTTTCAGATTTGCTGGTCAACTTTGTCAGGCAGAAAAACGCCAATGTCATCATGCGTGGCTTGCGCGTGGTCTCCGATTTCGAATTTGAAATGCAGCTGGCGAGCATGAACCGCCGACTGGACAATACCATCGAAACGGTTTTTCTTACCCCTGCGGAGGAAACCAGTTTTATCTCCGCCTCGCTGGTTAAGGAAGTGGCCCTGTACGGTGGCGATGTCTCGCAGTTTGTCCATGCGGTTGTCGTGGATGAACTCAACAACATCGTCGATAAAATTTCAGCTAAATAATTTAATTTTTTTTGGTTAAGAGTAATGGCTTTATATATAACAGATGAATGTATTAACTGTGACGTGTGCGAACCGGAGTGCCCGAATGAGGCGATTTCGCCGGGCGATGATATCTACGTCATTGACCCCGACCTGTGCACGGAGTGTGTTGGGCATTACGAAACTTCGCAGTGCGTTGAAGTCTGCCCGGTGGATTGTATTCCGCATGATCCCAATCATGTCGAAACCAAAGAGCAGCTGATGAAAAAATACGAAGCGTTAGTGGGTAAGGGTTAAAAGATAGTTGGCAGTAGGCAGTTAGGAGCTTTCTCTGGCTTGCTGTTAATAATGAGGTTCAAGACGATTCCAGGCAGGCGGAGGTTATTTACGGACTGGCATTGCGCGCAGGGGTCTGCAAAAATAGCCTGACAGAAAGTCGGTAGCATGGAATTGCTATTCAGTCCTGCTGCGATAATAATTTAGGTCCCTTACGCCTCGCTCTAATACAACCGGACTTATTCAGAGATTCGCTCATATGATCAGGCACCGTTTAAAAATAATTTTCTTTGTTCTGTTTGGGGTACTGATTACTCAGGCGACTGCCGGTTATGCAGCGGATGAGAATCAGGTCGGTTTCCAGCCTGCGGTGGCCAGTGCGCATCCGCTGGCCACCGCCGCCGGCATTGAAATTCTGCAAAAAGGCGGCAATGCTTTTGATGCTGCTGTGGCTGTGAGCGCGGCACTGGCGGTGGTCGAGCCCTACAGCTCCGGTCTGGGCGGAGGCGGTTTCTGGCTGTTGCATAACGCCGCCGAGCGCGATGATGTCATGCTCGATGGTCGCGAGCGCGCCCCGCTGGCAGCCACTCGCGACATGTATCTGGATGAAAAGGGCAACGTCATTGCCGGTGCCTCCATCAATGGCCCGCTGGCCGCCGGTATACCCGGCACCGTCGCCGCACTGGAGCGGCTTGCTACCAAATACGGCACCCTGCCGCTCTCGACCACCCTGGCCGCCGCCATTGAGTACGCCCGCGACGGTTTTGTGGTCGACGCGCACTATCGCACCATGGCCGGTCATCGCCTCAGCGCCCTGCAGGCCTCCTTTGATGCCGCCGAGATCTTCTTACGCGATGACCGGGTACCCGAAATCGGTACGATCATTACCCAGCTGGATCTGGCCGTTACTCTCGAGTTGATTGCGCAGGGTGGAGCAAAAGCTTTTTATACCGGCGAGCTGGCGAAGAAAATGGTGGCTTCAGTTAACCGGCACGGCGGCAAATGGAGCCTGCAGGATCTCGCCGAGTACCGCGCCGTTGAGCGTACGCCCGAGGTGATAGTCTACAAAGGCATGCGTTTTGTCAGCGCTGCGCCGCCCTCATCAGGCGGGCTGGCGCTGGCGGAAATGCTCAATATGCTCTCCTTCTACAAGATCGAAACCATGCAGCCGACGCAGCGCACTCATCTTCTCGCCGAAGTCATGCGCCGGGCCTATCGCGACCGCGCCGAATATCTGGGGGATCCCGATTTCGTTGAAGTACCTGCCGACAAACTCACCTCCTCGGTCTACACCCATCAGCTGGTCAAAAGCATCGACCGGCGCAAGGCCACGCCCAGTGCGGAGTTGAAACCGGTTGCTGACCCGATGGGGCCTTCAACCGATACCACCCACTTTTCCATTATCGATGCCGGGGGCAATCGCGTCTCGGCGACACTGTCGATTAACTATCCTTTCGGCTCAGGTTTTGTGGTCGAAGGCACTGGCGTGCTGCTCAACGACGAGATGGATGACTTCTCCGTCAAGCCGGGCGTGCCCAATATCTACGGTCTGGTGGGGGCGGAAGCCAATGCCATCGAACCGGGCAAACGCATGCTCTCCAGCATGAGCCCCAGCTTTCTCGAAACCCGCGACCGTGTTGCCATACTGGGAACGCCGGGCGGCAGCCGAATTATCACCATGGTGCTGCTGGCCATGCTCGATTTTCACCAGGGCGGTGACGCCGCCAGCATGGTGAAGCAGGGTCGATTCCATCACCAGTATCTGCCCGATAAAATCTTCGCCGAGCCGGGTGTCCTGAGCAAAAAGGTGATCGCCGCACTCACCGCGAAGGGGCATCAGGTTGAAGAGCTAACCGGTACCTACGGCAATATGCAGGTGGTTGTCGCTAACAAGAAAACCCGCCGCGTCGAAGCGGTCTCTGATCCCCGGGGTGTGGGCCGCGCGGAAGTGCTGCGTTAGCTGTTTCTGTAATTGGCTCGGGCTTCACTCAAGCCCGAAACTTCCCCGTTCCTGTTTAGCGGTGTGAAATTCCGCATCCTTGGCTTTTTCTATCGCTTTCAATAAGGCGATGTGCTCGCTGTCCGCCATGCCCCTGTTTAAATATCGATCCGCCGCTTTCAGCGCCTTCTCCAGATAGCTTGAGCAGCGATTTCGCCAGAAAAAATGGATCGATTCCTTTTTCACGCATCTGAATCGTCATTTTAAGCGCGCTCTCAAGTTCTTCATCACTGGGTTTAGACATGGATACATCCTTTGACATCATTTAATACACAAATAATTATAGCGCTGATTGTGGGTGTATATGAGATGAAAATATTTCCATCGCAATAGCTTTCAACACAGAGGTCGAATTAAAGCGCAGGGGGATGGTGTAAAAATTAAAAAGTTAATCCGCAGATGAACACGGATAAATGCAAAACCGTTATCCGCCAAGGACGCGAAGGATGCCAAGAAAAACATTGTATTATTGTTTTTGACTTTTTCGCGTCCTTCGCGTTTTTTGTGGATTAATTCTTTTTTGTTGCTGCTGATATCAGGTACTGATTTACATGGGCTGGCTAATGGTAAAGGCACCACGAACATCGCCCAGTTTGTAACCGGTGGCCTTGTCTTCGGGATAAGTTTCCTGGAGTTTAGCCTTAACTTGGGGATCAATATTGCTACCGTGGCATTGCAGGCAGACTTCACCAGTGGGAATGGCCTTCATGAAACGGAAGGTTTTTTCACCGTCGGCTTCAACGACTTCAAAGTGCGCCATGGGTTTTACATCTTCGCCTTTGGCTTTGCGCTCGTCAAAATCTTTTAGCACTTTAGTTTCCCAGGCGTCAGGCGCATTGGCCGGGTTGCGCGGCTTCAAACTGGTGCGGGCGACCTCCCAGCCATGCTTTTCCGAGAGGTTTTGGGCGATGGCCGGTGCTTTGTCCTGGCAGACGGCAATGGCGTTAATCGGGCCGCCTGCTTTCATGGCGCTTTGCAGTTCGCCCTGAAGCTGCTGCATAAATTCCTTAACCACTTTTTTGCTTTCCTGTGCGCGTTGTTTCAGGTCGTTTTCGGCGGCGTAGGCGGTGCTGATAAACAGTGAACTGATGATGATAGAGCTGAGAATTTTTAACATGATTTACTCCTGGTTTATGGACAGTGATAGTTAATAAACAGCTAATATTTCACTCATTATCAGGATGTCAGAGCGGTAAAGAGCAGCGGCAGTTTTTCCGGTAACTTTTCCACATGATCAATGACGGTGTAACCGCCGGGACCGAAAATATCCTGAATATAATCATCGGCTTTTTTATCCAGGCTGATGCAGTGAGTGTATATATTTTTACTGGATAATTCATCCACAGCTTTATGCATGTCTTCGATTAAGGCGCGGTCATCACTGACATCGATGTCCGAAGGCTCGCCGTCGGTGAGAATCAGTAACAGTTTCTTTTCCGCCTTCTGCCCTTCCAGGTAATGCGCGGCGTGGCGCACCGCTGCACCCATGCGGGTAGAGTATCCTGGTTCGAGTGCGGCCAGGCGCGATTTCACGCTATCGTCCCAGTGCTCGCTGAAACCCTTGATGTGATGGTAGCGGACATTGTGACGGGTGTCGGAATGGAAGCCGGCAATGGCAAACTTGTCGCCCAGCTGCTCGATCGACCAGCCCAGTAAAGTCACCGCTTCACGGCTGAGTTCCAGAATGCTCTGGGTGCAGCCCGCGGGTATTTCATCCAGTGAAGCGGATAAATCCATTAGTAATAAAACCGCAAAATCGCGGCCATCATGGCGGTGGCTCATGTTGATGCGCGGGTCGGGCTGCGCGCCGCTCTTGAAGTCGATCAGGGAGCGAATGGCGATATCCAGATCAAGCTCGCTGCCGTCTTCCTGATAGCGTTCGCGCACATATTTCTGTGGTTTTAATAAATCCAGAATGCGTTTCAGATATTTGGCCAGAGCCGCATGTTTTTGCAGAATCTTGTCGATGATGCCGGCGTCACCCGGGGTATGCAGCGACTCATAGAGCGTCACCCAGTCGGGTTTGTAGCTATGGGTGTGGTAGTCCCACTCGTGATAGTGGCGCGGTGGCAAGCCTTCCGGTTCGACGGTTTCCTGTTTCTGCGGTTCGCTGGCAATGTCTTCGGCTTCGTCATTCTCTTCGATGAAAACCCAGAGGTGACGATTGTCATCGCGGTAATCTATCTCGGTATTTTCAAAACGGACTCTGGGTAACAGGTCGCTTTGCCGACGGGTCAGGGCGGTGAATGAGATGGCCAGCGCGAGCATCTCCCTGGTGCTGGATTCGCCATCTTTCAGGGCCTCATTAAACTTCTGCACATAGTCGAGAATATGCGGATTCTGATAGCCAGGGTTTTCATTCAGCAGCGCATAGGAGAGCATGGCCAGGCGATGGCGCACACAGGATTCATTTTCCGAATCGCAGTCGCCTTCCACCGGCACCGGGTGCAGCGCCAGGAAGTATTTTATTGTTCCCGGATACTCCCGACGGATCAGATAGTCAATGCGTGAATCTTCAAAAGTCTCGACGGCGATGCGCTGGAAGGGCGACAGGTTGTCTGCCACCTGGCGTTCACTCCAGCGTTTGTGGCCGGCCATGTGCGCCAGCGTAATGCGATAACGGTTGATGCCCGTGACATTGTTGCGGTCATCATAAACATCGGGGATGCGCATGCCCAGGCTGTCGAAATAGGGCTGGGGTTTGCGCGTGATATCGAAACCCATGGAGAACGGCACGAAATACTCTTCCCGCTGCCACATGCTGCGCATGTACAGGTCGAGTTTGCGCTCGCAGTCCATGTACAGGGTGCCGTGTCGTTCACGCTGTAGCATGGCCTTGCTGTCCGCCGATTGCAGGCTGAAATAATCGCGCTGGCGTTCGGGGTGGGTTTTGTAGTGGCGCACACCATATTCAATCCAGTTTTTCAGTCCGGTGAGCGAAACCTGGCTTAGCAGGAAAGGCATCTTTTGCAGGAGATCAGGCAGGCCGGGGCTGGGGAAGGTGGTATGGTGGCCATGAATCGAACCGGTGGTGTCGTGCATCATCTTGAAAATGATGTCGATAAAACGGTGCATCTGTTCACTGCTACCGAGGCGGCGTGAAACTTTGGGCAGGCATTGCATAAAGGGCGGGATGGAGTTGCCGTTGGGCGTGCGCGACAGATCCCAGACAGCCTGTGAGACGGTTTTGAGCATCTCCTCGCCCAGACGACTGGCGATCACCGGCATCTCTTCGAGATAGATCAGCACCGGGTCAAAACCACGACCAATCATGCAGACCAGTGAGGCGCCGGAGAGATAATCTTCCACGCCCTGATGGCTCAGTTTGCGCAACGCATCCTTGATGCAGTCGTCGAAGACGTCATCGAGCTGCTTGAAGCTGCATTTGAGCTTGTCGCGATGTTCCTGGTATTCAGTCGTCATTATCTCTTTGCGCCCCGTAAGCCGATGAGTTGTTCAGCGTCTCCTTAAGCAAATATGCTGTCGATGGAATGCGTCAGGGTGTCGCGAATGTCTTTGTCGTCGGTAATGGGAGTCACCAGCGCCATAATGCAGGCGGGGCGGGGGGCAATGCCCTTGTTGATGAGCGTGGCCGCATACACCAGCAGTCGGGTGGAGATGCCTTCATCCAGACCATGGCCCTTGAGGTGGCGGGCGGAGTGCGCAATTTTTACCAGTTTGGTGGCGGTGGTCTCATCAATACCAGCTTCCCTGGCGACGATGGCGGTTTCCACGGCGGTATCAGGATAATCAAAATCCAGGCCGGTAAAACGCTGTTTGGTGGACTGCTTGAGGTCTTTCATCAGACTCTGATAGCCGGGATTGTAGGAGATGACCAGCTGAAAATCGGCATGGGCTGCCAGTAGCTCTCCCTTCTTGTCCAGCGGCAGAGCGCGGCGATGGTCGGTGAGCGGATGAATGACCACGGTGGTATCCTGACGCGCTTCGACAATCTCGTCCAGGTAACAGATGGCACCGATGCGCGCGGCGGTGGTTAAGGGGCCATCCAGCCAGCGCGTGCCGTTGGCATCGAGCAGATAACGACCGACCAGATCGGAAGCGGTCATGTCTTCGTTACAGGCGACGGTGATCAGGGGTCTGTTCAGTTTCCACGCCATGTATTCAATGAAGCGGGATTTGCCGCAGCCGGTGGGGCCTTTGACCATCATCGGCAGGCGCGCCTCGTAAGCGGCTTCGTACAGGGCGACTTCATCGCCCTGTACTTCATAAAAAGGCTCTGTGCTAATCAAATACTGATCTTTATCAACGCTCATCTGTTTCTGCTCCTGTGATAATTCACTGCGACACCATACGCTGGCGGCGGTAAAACTTCTGGCTAGTATACCGAGTATCTAATATAAGGGAATTCAAAACTTCTTTTGGCAACCATAAGATAAAGATTATGGCTGATATGTGGCAGAGTGTTTCGCGGACTAGAGGTTTTGTTTTTCTCTGCGTCTCAGCGGCAAGCGGATTCGAGCCGTTAAAGCACTCCAAACCAGAAGCTGGAATCTTTTTCCAGAAACTCGGTGTAGTGCATATAGTGCGAGCCGTCACAGGAAAAGTTGAGCCCGAGCAGGCCGTTGCAGACGTTCAGCGAGCCCGAACGCAGGTAGATGTTTTCATCGGCAAAACGCAGTAGCTTCAGCTGGTCAAAAATTTCCGGCAGCCGCTCTGCGGGGATGGTCGCCTCTTCGGGATAGGCTCTGCGCGGATAGACCAGGCAGATGTCCGGGTTGAGGAGTTCCTCCGCGCTCAGTAAGCGGTAATTGAAAGGATCATCATACAGCCAGAGTGTGGCGCGACTGCTGGAAAAATGCAGCTTGCCGTGAAATACGCCGTGTTCGAGTATCAGTGCCTGCATCAGGGCCATGACGTTGTCGATCTGGCTGTCGATGACACTTTCGGCCCGCTGTTGTAAGAACAGTCCCTGCCGAATCGAAGGATCACCGCGCAGCTGCTGCCAGGCAGATGACTGCTTGTATAGCAGTTCGGTGTGCGGCAGTTCGCGAATATCATAATCCGCCCCCAGAAAACCAATGCGATCACCGGCCGCGTTTCGGATTACCTGCACTGCGGTCAGTGAAGGCCGTTTCTTGTTCTTGCTGATGTAGGCTTCGGCCAGTTTGAAATCGGTAATACCAATGATGCCCTGCATGTAACCCCGCTCGGAGCGGTTACGCTGGTAGTGCGACATGTCCTTGCCGGTACGGGTAATGTTGGCGGTGAGCTGTACCGCGTCAGCATCAAGCACATAGAGGTGTTTGCAGTGTGGCATGTTGTTCAGCTCGGCCTGCAAAAGAGCTTCCAGCGCGGCGCGGTCATCCATGATCAGTCTGAGCTGCTCGCAGGTATTGTGCATACCCGCGCTCAGTTGTGTCTGCAGTAGCTGACGTTGTTGAGCGATTTTTTCTTTGAGTAGTTCCAGCATAAAGTTATGTTTTGGTAAAAGGCGGTGGCAGGTTAATGCATTGAGTTTTTATGCACCAGCATTTCCGGTTCATGTGACATCTATAAGCATGAATAGTGCCAGCTAGAAACTGGCATTTTACGGCAATTGAAGTCCAATGCTGCACTGGTATAGCGCGAATGATCGATTAATGATCAGCTGCTGCACCGGTATGGATTTGTCCGCTGCAAAATAGCCGCAATCTTTCAGGTGGTTGCAGAGAAGGAATAATTTTAAGGAGGGTATCGATTCAGCGGGCGCCTTGCGACTCGCAAGGAGCCCGTGAATACGGTCGGCTAGAACTTGATGTTCACACCGGCATACAGTGAACGACCCATACCCGGTACCGGCGTGCCCCAGGCAACGTCGCCGCCTGACATGGTTTTGCCCTGTCCGAAATAGGCACCGCCCAGCGGGTGGTTGTAGAAGCGGTCGAGGGCGTTTTCGATGCCGAAGTCGAAGCGAACCTGTTTCCAGGTGTAGCTGCTGCGCAGGTGCAGCAGGCCGTAACCCTGAGTCTGCATCTCATTGCGGGTCGCCGAGACATCCTTTTTGTTATCGACCAGCTCAACTTCAGCGGTGTTGTTCCAGCGATTCAGCTGCTGCACGATGGCCAGTCTGGCATTCAGCGGCATCATGTTGTACAGGTTGTCGCCGGTGGTGTCGTTTTTGCCACGCACATAATTAATCAGACCGGTGGCGGTGAAGTCACCAAAAGCGGTGCTTTCAGCCAGCGGCAGATGGCCGGAGACATCGACACCGTAGAGCGTGGCATCCTGATTGACAAACTGCAGGTAGACGAAATTTTCGGTTACGCCAACACTTGTGGCAAGACGCTCGGCATCAATGTAGTCGGTGACGCGGGTATAGTAGGGCGCGATATTCAGTCCCCACTTCTCCTGCGCAGCATCGTGCCAGTCGAAGCCGGCGCTGACGGTGTGAGCCAGTTCCGGTTCCAGCTCCAGGTTGCCGACATAGCCGTTGCCGTCGCCCGCCCAGTTGATCATGCGCATGGCCATGCCGCCGGTCGACCAGGTGTAGCGTTCGTAGAGGTTGGGGGAGCGGGTCTTCTGTGCCAGGCCGAACTCGATGGTGCGGTTGGCGTCGGGGGTGAAGCGTGCCAGTGCGGTGAGGTCGACATTATTGTCGGTTTTGTCACGCGTAGCGTTATTGAAGGCGGTGGCATCAGCGTTATAGCCTGGGTTATAACCCTGGACTTCACCGGCATTCATGCTGACCTGCTCGCTGCGTATCCCGAGCTGGGTCAGCCACTGCGTATTCCACTGGGCTTCCCATTCGCCGAACAGCGCCAGGCGATCACGTTCGCCGTCGTTGATGTTCCAGAAGGCGTCAGGCCACATGCCCTTGCCGGAGGGTGCCCACCAGTCATCCAGCCGGTACTGCTGCATCTCGCTGCCCAGTCGTAGCAGGTCACGTGCCGACAGGGGGATTTCCGCCTTGATAACGGCGCCGGTGTTGTCACCTTCAGTATCCATGGGCATGCCGGCAGCGCAGCCGTTCATGCCGGCGCTGATCACGCAGGGCTCGCCATCGGGATAGTAGGGGTCGGCGGCAATGCTGTTGGAGCCGTACCAGTAGAGTTTGTCGTCAAAAAACTGCATCTTGTGGCGGGTGTGTTCGTTGTAGGCCTGTGCCTCCAGAAAACCCCAGCTGTAGTTGCCTTCATAGCTTAAATTGATCTGCTCGCTGTCGTTGCCGGTCATGTCCATGCGCTGGTTGGTCCAGCCCTGATAGGGAATGTCCTGTATTCCCAGTTTCAGTTCCAGCAGGTGGTTTTCGTTGCGCATGGCCAAGCTGAGAGAGCGGTTGGTGGATTTGTACATGGATGAACCGACCACGTCGCCCTCCAGCCAGTCCCGGCCAGCGGCGGCCGGACCGGCATTCTTGAAATCGTCGCCGGCGCTGTAATCACTCGCCTGCGTGGTCGAGCTGGTGTAAGTCAGGCTGAGGTTTTCGCTGGCGGCGGTGGCGCTTAGATTGTCACCGTAGGCATCGCCGTTGCTGCGATAGAAAAAGCCGACCTCACCCTTGAACAGGCCCTCTTCACCGGCTTCGGCGAATTGCGGCGCGGGTGAATCGACCAGAATGGTGCCGCCGATGCTGTCGCCGCCGACGCTGACCGGTGAGATACCGGCAAAGACCTGGGCGCTGCCGACGTTGCTGGGATCGATGTAGGAGAGCGCCGGGTTCATGTGATTACCACAGGCGGAGATCAGATCCATGCCGTCGACCTTGATGCGCAGGCGGTCATCGGCCAGGCCGTGAATCACCGGCAGGCCGGAAACGCCGCCGGAACCCTGAATGATCAGGCCCGGAACATTCTTCAATAGGCTGGCGGTATCACTGGTGATCGGCACCAGCGCTTGCAGTGTTTCGCCATCAACCGCTGAAGCGTTGAGCTGCGCACTTTCCGCCAGCGGCGAAGCGGTCACTGAAATGATTGGTAGTGGTGTCTCTTCGGCGACGGCGGTGCCGTGGGCGAGGGTGGCAATCAGTGTGGCGAGCAGTGTTCGCCGGGGGAAGAATGGAGCGTGCATGGCAAGGGTTCCTGTGTTTCTTATGATGGAGAAAATTATTTTTTGTTGTGCATTCATGGCGGATCTAAAAGTAAGATAGTTGCAATGTGTATTGCCGCTTTAAAAACAGACAAAAGGTTCAAATGCAATTGCAGTCATGCTGTCAAAATAATACCCGGAGCATTGACTGACCGTAGGTGACTATATTAAGAAAGGCGATAACATGGAATGTGGCAAAGTGTCGCAGAGTTTAATGCGAGCGGGTTATCAGCAATAAAAGCTCGAAGGCTTGCACGTTTCAGAGTAAGCTCGGATTCGGTCTAAGGACTTTTATTTTTTCAGGGAGGTTTTCTGATGAAGTTTTCGTTCTCATTTCTCAAAATTATCATTGTGCTGTGCAGCTTTAATGCCGCCATTGCTGTTGCGCAAAATAATATTCATCCGGCACCGGAGTTGCTGCTGGCAAACAGTTATCACTCCGGTATCGAATTGCAGCACTACTGGGTGAGCGAAAAATATGATGGCGTCAGGGCCTACTGGAATGGTGCGGATTTTATCTCCCGCCAGGGTCATATTTTCCCTGCTCCGCATTGGTTTAAAAAGCCCTTGCCGGAAACTGCGCTGGATGGTGAGCTCTGGCTTGGGCGAGGAAAATTTGCGGCACTTTCCGGTCTGGTCAGACGGCAATCGCCCGGTGCCGGGGACTGGGACGAGATCAAGTTTATGGTGTTTGATCTGCCCGGTAGTGCAGAGATTTTTGATCGCCGTTTGCTACAGCTGAAAAAAATAATCGCTGATATCAATGCGCCCCATATCCAGTGGGTTGAGCAATTCAAAGTTTCCAGTCATGAAGCGCTGGCAGAAATGCTGGACGCGGTAGTGGCGCAGGGCGCGGAAGGTTTAATGCTGCACCGGGGTTCATCGCAGTATCAAAATGGCCGTTCCGATGATTTGCTCAAACTGAAAAAATACTTTGATGCCGAAGCGGTGGTGACCGGTTACCTTCCCGGTAAAGGCAAATATCAGGGCATGTTAGGTTCGCTGGAAGTGGAAACAGCGGATAAGAAGCGGTTTAAAATCGGCAGCGGATTTTCCGATGCCGAGCGAAAAAACCCGCCCGCCATCGGAGCAATCATTACCTACAAATATTTCGGCCTGACCGTTAACGGCATACCGCGCTTTGCCAGTTTTATACGCGTGCGGGATAGTTTTTAATAACAAGTGCGTTCACCGCAGAGGACGCAGAGAACGCAGAGGTTTTATTGTTTACAGCGCCTGCGGCGCTGTAAACAATCATTAAGTTTTTCTCCGCGTTCTCCGCGGTAAATAGCTTTTGACCTAAATCTACAACCAAAAAAAGCCCCGACTAGCGGGGCTTTTTTATTACTGTACGTTCGACTTATTTGTGAACGCCCAGTTTGTCTCTCCAGCCTGGGTAGATGGAATCTGCATCACCCGGGAAAGACTCAAATGCGCGAGCGAATTCTTTGTGCTCTTTCGCGTATTCGATCGGGTCAGCGCCCTGCTTCCAGCAATCAAATGCCTGGTGCAGTGACTTGGCGCCGGCAGCAGGAGAATCGATATGGCCGTAAGAACCACCACCTGAAGTGTTGATAACGTTACCGTGACCCAGATTCTCGAAGAAGCCGGGAAGACGTAGCGCGTTCATGCCACCGGAGATGATTGGAGTGGTGGGTTTCATGCCGTACCATTTCTGGTGGTAAACCGGACCCTGACACTCGTCACGCTCGATCATGTAGGCGATCAGTTTGTCTTCTTTACCGCCTTCCATTTTACCGTAACCCATGGTACCCACGTGGATACCTGAAGCACCCTGTAAACGTGAGAACTTGGCCAGTACATAAGCATCATAACCACGTTTCGCAGAAGGCGAAGTGATCATGCCGTGACCGGCACGGTGGTAATGCAAGTACTGTGCAGGGTAGTTGCGGCGTGCAGTGGTCACCATGCCCGGGCCGCCGACAAAACCATCAACCAGAAAGGCAACGTGAGGAGCATTTTCAGCAAATGTTTCCAGTATGAAGTCAGCACGTGCACACATTTCGTAGTGATCGTCAGCGGTGATGTTGGCAGAGAACAGTTTGGCTTCGCCGGTTTCGTCCTGTGCGCGTGCCAGGGCATCAGCCACTAAAGGAATAACTTTCTTCATTGGACAGAAAGTCTGGTTACCCTGAGGCTCGTCATTCTTGATGAAGTCGCCACCCAGCCAGAACTGGTAAGCCGCGTCAGCGAAAGGCTCGGGGCGCAGGCCCAGTTTAGGCTTGATGATAGTACCGGCGATGTAACCGCCATCGACTAATGGGCGACCCAGGATGCGCCACATGTCGGAGATGTCCATTGCAGGGCCGTCAAACAGTTGCAGCATTTTGGGTGGAATATAGAAGTCATAAATTTTCGCTTCTTTTACGTCGCCCATGCCCTGGTTGTTACCAATGATCAGTGTCAGTAAAGACACGATCATGGCGCGACCGTCGATGACATTGCGGTCAAATAATTCGTTTGGATAGGCAATGTGCATCTCAAGCTTGGCTTCATCGATGTGATAAACCAGCGCGTCGACGCCTTTGGTGAAATCATCAGTGGTAGAAACTTCAACGTTAGTACCGGTAGATGATTCAGCTGCGAAATGCGCCGCTGTTTCCAGATAGCCGTGGCCTGCTACAGGCTCCATGTGGTAAGCGACCAGAATGTGCTTGCCATTGGCTAATAAATCTTCTTCTTTCAGACTCAGGTCTGAATAACGTGCTGACTGATCCATAAGATATCCTCAGATTAATAAAAATTTGGCCTGATGAAGCGGCTTTTGTGACCTGTATTCCAGCCTCTTTTTCCAGGGAGGGTCACTATAGCGTCGGTGTTTCATAAATGATACTCAGAGTTTTTGATTGTAATCATAAGATAAGGCTTATGATATAATCATGTTATGCATCTTACATTAAGACAAATTGAAGTTTTCATCGCGGTGGTCAAGCACCTTAATTACACCCGTGCCGCAGAAGAGCTGCATTTGAGCCAGCCCGCGGTCTCCATGCAGATTCGCCAGCTGGAAGAGAATATCGGGCTGCCGCTGTTCGAGCAGCTGGGCAAGCAGATGTTTCTCACCGATGCCGGGCGCGAAATGCATACCTATGGCCGCAGGGTCAAGGATCTGATGGACGAGGCGGAGAAGGTTTTTCAGGCCATCAAGGGGCTGGGGCGGGGGGAGTTGTCAATTTCGGTTGCGACCACGGCCAGCCATTTCGCCACCCGCCTGCTGGCGGCCTTTTCCAGGCAGCATGAAGGCATCACCATCAGTCTGGACATCACCAATCGTGAAACCCTGCGTCGCCAGCTGGACAATAATGAGCGCGATCTGGTCATTATGGGGCAGCCCCCCGAAGGTCTGGAGGTGGAGGCGACCGCCTTCATGGACAACCCGCTGGTGATGATTGCACCGGCCAATCATCCTCTGGCCGGGCGTAAAAAAATTCCGCTGGCACATTTTTCCCGGGAAAATTTTGTGGTTCGCGAACCCGGTTCAGGCACCCGCAGTGCGATTAAGCGGTTTTTTGACCAGCAGGGTGTGGCATTCAATACCGGCATTGAGATGACCAGTAATGAGGCGATCAAACAGGCGGTGGAGGCGGGTCTGGGTCTGGGCATCGTGTCGATTCATACGCTGGAGCTGGAACTGGAGACCAAAAGGCTGGCGGTGCTGGATATTGAGGATTTTCCCATTCAGCGCTCCTGGTACATTCTGCAGCGCAAGGGCAAGCGCATTTCGCCGGCGGCGAAGGTATTCAGGGATTTCGTGCTGGCCGAAGCCTCACAGTTTATCCGTCTGCCGCAGTAGCCGGTCGGGTTTCGATATGGCACTGGCAATTATCTATCAGGACGAACACCTCATCGCTATCAATAAGCCCGCCGGCCTGCTCTCGGTGCCCGGTTTGGGCGCGGCGAATCAGTACTCGGTGGCCAGCCGGATGCTGCTAAGCTATCCGCAGATAAAAATCGTACACCGGCTCGATTGCCTCACCTCCGGCATCATGCTGCTGGCGCTGGGTACAAAAATGCAACGCGAGCTGAGCCGTCAGTTTCATGATCGAAAAATCACCAAGCAGTACACCGCCATGGTGCGCGGTGTTGTCAGCGAGCCGCAGGGGATCATTACTATTCCCATGCGCGGCGACCCCGTTGACCGCCCGCGCCAGCTGGTTGACTATGAGCAGGGCAAGGCGTCGATCACCGAGTGGGAAGTGCTCAGCCGCGAAGCCGATCGCACCCGCTTATTGCTGAAACCGCTCACCGGACGTACCCATCAGCTGCGCATCCACTGCCGGGAAATCGGCCATATCATTGTTGGCGACACCCTGTATGGAGACGAGAGGGAAAAGCAGGAACCCCGAATGCTGCTGCACGCCGAACACATCAGCCTGTTTCACCCCGCTACAGGCGCGGCGATGAGCTTATCGGCTGCGTGTGATTTTTGAGAGTTGGGCGGCTTTGATACGAGTAGCGCCGCCCACTTTCTTACTGAGAATTCCAGCCCGATAAAACGCTGCTGTGGAAACGGTGGCCACGAAAAGTAAAAACGGCGCCGCTACGGGTGATTTCAGAAAGAATCAAATCGTGACTGAAGGCGTCTCCCTCTTCCATGAAGCGGTTGTTGATAACCAGACTGCGCTGCACAGGATTGCTGGAATAGACGTGCGCCGAAAACACCATGCTGGGAATCTGCCGGCGAATTTCTGCGGGTAGCTCGTCGATGTCAAGCAGCGGCTCAAATGTTGAGCTTGGGGCGGTGGGCGTTACTTTGGCCGGCGCGGGCGAAGCGGGTGCGCTTAATGCTGGAGTTGGTGGTGCCTGAGTTATCGGTGCAGGCGCCGGTGGATTCTCGGCAGGGGCTCTATTTTGACTCGCGCTCGAACCCCGGCTGTTTTCAGCCGCGCGCCCGCTGGTGCTGACAGACTCAATGTCCGGGCCGGTTTGCAGAAAATAGATGAGGATAAACACATTCACCAGCAGCACGGCAATAAGAATCCAGGGCCATAACAGGCGCCGTTGCTGATGGTAATTCAGCGCTGATGAATGGATGGTCTGCACGCTGGGGATGGCGCCGTTGCCGCGTTCCAGTTCGGATTTTTTCAGCGCATCTAGAATATATGACATTATTTTTGGCCCTCCGGCGCTGCATAAAGCAGCGGTGACGGTGCTCCAATATCGGTATTAAGATGAATTAAGGTCAGCGGACCGGCGATGCCGTCTGCCACCAGACCCTTGCTCTGCTGAAATGTCTCCACCCGTGTGACTAATTCATCGCGATACACATCGTAAATGGTCGGGGTTTGCTGGTGGCCATAGAGGCGGGTGAGTTGCTGCCCCAGCCACTGCACCACCGGGCCGTTACTGCCGGGTGAAACAGCCTGCTGGTAAAACGGCGGTGGCTGCCACAACAGGGAGAATTCGCCGTACCAGTAGTTTTCCAGCAGGCTGACATCAATGTAAAAACTGTCATCTGCGGCGACCAGTGTCGCCCGGTTTTTATCCAGCCGGCTGAGTACGACATGGGCAATCCTGCCGTTATTGCCATAGAGTTTGAGCACGGCGGGGCGGTTGAGTTTGCGCAGGCTGTTGAGATTGCCGCGCTCATGCAGGCAGCTCAGGCTATGGGCGGGATTGTCGCACACCGGCGTGCCGTTCTCATTCATATAGTCCGGTCGCCATTGCCTGAGCAGGGTATCAAAAGCGATGGCTTCATTTTCATCCCCGGCCGCGTTGATGAAATCGTTGATCGGGTCATCCGCCGGAGGTATTGCCACGGACACAGCTTCATCCATAGTTTCGAATGTGGCATCATCGGCGGAAGTGCTGCTAGCCGGAGCGGTCGCCACCGCTGCGGCTGGATCCTGTTTGGCGATAAGGCGGGTGGCCGGTGTCAGTGTTTTGAAAACGGCGGCAGTGCTGCCGGAGAACAGCTCTGGCCTGTAACTGAACAGGGCCAGCGCCGTGCCAACGGCGATGACCGCCAGAATGCTTATCGGCAGAAAATAGCTGCGGCGGGTTCTGTACTGCGTATGTTTGAGTTCACCGAACACCTCTTTGGCGGCGGTGGTTAATGTTTTGCTGTCGACCACCGGTCTGTTCTGCACGTAGGTGCCCAACAGCGCACGGTCACAGATGACGTTGAGCAAACGCGGAACGCCCTGACTCAAGCGGTACAGTTGCGCGATGGTATGGTCGGGAAAGAGCTGGGCATTCTGCCCGGCCACGGCCAGACGGTGGTTGATATAGGCCTTTACTTCGTGGCGTGAAAGCGCGTTGAGATGAAAGCGCGCGGTAATGCGTTGCGCCAGCTGGCGCATTTCCTGGCGCGATAAAATCTCCAGCAGCTCGGGCTGGCCCAGAATGATAATCTGTAACAGCTTTCTCTGATTGGTTTCCAGATTGGTTAACAGTCGCAGCTGCTCCAGCACGGTGTCGTCCAGATTCTGTGCCTCGTCAATAATCAGTACGGTTTTTTCATTGCGCGCATTGGCCTCGATGAGAAAGGCGTTAATCCGGTCGAGATAGGTCTTGATGGTATTGTTCTCGTCGGGATAGGCGATCTTGAGTTCGTCGCAGAGGGTCTCCAGCAGCTCAATTGCGGTGACCTTGGGGTTGACCACCAGCGCGATATTGGTGTGCTCAGGAATCTGTTCGAGCAGGCAGCGACAGACCGTGGTTTTGCCGGTGCCGACCTCGCCGGTGAGCAGGATGCAGCCGCCTTCGCTGTTCAGGCCATAAACCAGATGCGCGAGGGCCTCGCGGTGTTGCCCGGTCATGTAGAGATAACGCGGGTCAGGGGCGATGGAGAAGGGCGCGGCTTTGAAGTTGAAATAGGCGTTGTACATAAATTTCGGCTTAGGCTGTCTGTCGTGCAGAAAGATAACTATAACGGTTTAAATGTATAAAATCAGTAAGATCCTGATCGGCTTTTGTATCAGGTCCGTGTCGCTCATGAATGTGGAGCCGCTTTTGCGGTGTTTTATCAAGTCGGGCATGATCAATCGTTATTAGGTTCGTGTTGTTACTTGATACAATAGCCGCATGTATTCAGACACCGTTTCAATCGCGCCGATGATGGGCTGGACCGATCGCCACGCGCGTTATTTCCTGCGTTTAATTTCCCGGCGCGCCGTGCTCTACACCGAGATGGTAACCACGGGCGCGTTGCTGCACGGTGCGCGTTCAGACTTGTTGCGTTATCACCCTGCGGAGCATCCTCTGGTGTTGCAGCTGGGCGGCAGCGAACCTGAGGCCCTGGCCGAATGTAGTCTGATGGCGCAAGCGGCGGGTTACGATGAAATAAATCTGAATGTCGGCTGCCCCAGCGACCGGGTCAAGCAGGGCTGCTTTGGCGCCAGCCTGATGGCCGAGCCGCAACGGGTTGCCGACTGTGTCGCCGCCATGCGCGCACAGGTTGATATTCCGGTCACCGTTAAATGCCGAATCGGCATTGATGATATGGATGATGAATCGGCGCTGGCCGCGTTTGTCGCCGTCGTCGCTGAGGCCGGATGTGAGCATTTTATCGTGCACGCCAGAAAGGCATGGCTGCAGGGGCTGAGTCCAAAGCAAAACCGTGAAGTACCGCCGCTGAAATATGAGGTGGTCTACCGGCTCAAGCAGGCCAGACCGGAACTGCGCATCACCATCAACGGCGGCATCAAAACCCTGGAAGCCATGCACCGGCATCTTGCCCATGTCGATGCGGTGATGCTCGGTCGTGAGTCCTATCACAACCCCTATCTGCTGGCGCAGGTGGACGCGCAGTTTAACGGCAGCGATGAGCCACCGCGTTCACGAGTGGAGGTGGTGCATGCGCTGCTGCCGTACATCGAACAGGAACTGAGTGAGGGCACGCCGCTGCATTCGATCAGCCGTCACCTGCACGGCCTGTTTCTGGGCTGTCGCGGCGCCAAAGCCTGGCGCCGGTATCTGAGCGAAAACGACAGCAAAACCGGTGCTGGCGTCGAAGTGTTGCTGCGGGCGCTGGAGCGGGTCAGTTAAGAGCAAAAGCTTTAAATTTTTACTCGCAATCAAAGCGTGTATTCCAGCTCAGTAAAAAGCTCACGTCCGGGGTGGCGCCTACTTGAATATCTTCGCTGAAGGCGAGGTCTAGATCCGAGCATTTACTGAGATGAATGCGCCCGCCCAGTACCATGTTATAGGCCGAGCCCAGCAGCAGTAACTCACTGTCTGCATAGAACCGGGTGTGGGCGTTGAACTGGGCTCTCAGTTGAAACCGCTCATGCGCCTGCCACTGGAGAGCGGCATAGCCGAAATAGACCTGATTTTCTATCGCCAGTGTTGCGATCTGGGCGTTACCGGGAAACAGCATGCCGATATTAGCGTCGACACTCCAGTTGCGGTGGAAGCGGTGATCGGCGGCGAGCCAGAGGGACAGGTCGCTGCGGTTGTTACCGGTGAGTGTGGCCTGATCGCCGGTGGGTAGATCGACTGAGAACCACAGGCTGAGGTTTGAGCGCGGGCTTTGTAATAAATCTCTGCCGAGGGCCAACTGTATATCACCGAGACCGCCGTCGGGGCTGTCGAGGTTGATCAGGGTCTGGCCATCCCGGGTGTAAAAAATGTGAAACTGGTCATGGGAAACATTGGGGCGATCGGCGCGCGGCAGGCCAAAAAACTCGTGCCAGCGGTCGATGGTGTAGTCGAGAAAACCGCCACCGTAATGGATCAGCGGCACATCAATTTTTAATGCCCAGTCTTCGTTGAGGCCATAAAGCCAGGCCAGCCGCAGGTGATAGGACTCGTAATCAATGAGCAGGTTTTCACCGTTAATGGCTTCAGCGTTTAAGGTGTTGGTGATATCCAGCGTCAGTAGCCATTGAGTCGCACCCGCATCAGGCAGTTGCGCGGCAACGGGCTGGGGTTGCCCGTGGATCAGCGAGAAGGGATTTTGATCCTGGGTGAGAAAAGGCTGTGCGGCGGAGACAGGTGCCGCGCCGTTGAAAAACAGCAGGCATAAAAAAGCCCCAATGCAGAAGCTGCTATTGGGGCTTTTTCTGAACAAGTCAGTGATGACTTATTTCAGACTTGAGTAGTAAGCGGCAATATTTTCCGCATCGGCATCGGACAGACCTTTAACCATAGGCGCCATGATTGCATTAACACGAGTACCGTCACGGAAGGCCTTGATCTGTGCAGCCAGGTAAGCTTCTTTCTGACCGGCCAGGTTAGGGTAGATAGGCGCAAAGCTGATGCCCTTGGGGCCATGGCAGCCGGCACAGGCGGCGGTTTTGGCTTTACCGGCAGCGGCATCGGCCGCAAAAGTGACGTTTGAAGCGGCTACCAGTGCCAGCGCGGATAATACAGTTAAAATTTTACGTTTCATAATACTCTCCTGGAGAAGTTTGTCCGGTTTTACCGGCAGTAATAAATCAAAGCAAAAATATAGGGTTCTGTGTGGCCGCGCATTTTACCCTAAAATAAATGGGTATGACTAGTTGCCCATTATAGATAGCGCCCGGCGCTGGCGATGACCGAAATAGCGAGGCCAATCAGTATGTTAATGCCTACCAGGCGTCTGATCTGAGTCAGCTTGATGCCGCCCTCCTGAAAATTTTCGACAATAACGGCGTGCCGAAGTTTGCGGTAGGAAGAGAAATAGATAAACATGAAAATGATTATCATGACGATGCCCAGGCCATGCATGATGTGAACATGAAGGCCGACATTGGCGAATCCGCCAAACCAGCTGAACACCATCCAGTAACCGGTGACCAGTAGAATAATGATCGCTATCCACACCCAGAGGAAGAAGTTTCTGAAAACCTGCACCCACAGCTGAAGCCGTAAGGGTGGTTCGAGTACCTGAGCGGCGGCGGGGCGTAGCAACATGTGGGCGAAAAACATGCCGCCTACCCAGATAATGACGGACAGCAGGTGCAAAGCGATGCTAATAGACATGTCGAATCTCCAAAATAGTGTGTTGGCATCTTATAGCGCTTTTTAAATGATGCAAGCAGCCTACGGTGCAAGCAGCGTGGCAATCATGTAAAATGCGCGGCTTTCATGCTCTGCCGTTCAAGGGCTTACATTTTTTGAGGAATTACCATGACCGATTTCAAGATAGCTCCATCCATATTGTCCGCTGATTTTGCCCGTCTGGGCGAGGAAGTGGATAACGTCCTTAAATCGGGTGCAGATATTGTGCATTTTGATGTAATGGATAACCACTATGTCCCCAATCTGACTATTGGTCCTCTGGTATGTGAAGCGCTGCGCAAGCACGGTGTCACCGCCGAGGTCGATGTGCATCTGATGGTTAAGCCGGTCGACCGCATCATTCCCGATTTCGCCAAAGCGGGTGCCTCCTACATCACCTTTCATCCTGAAGCCTCGGAACACGTGGATCGCACGCTACAGATGATTCGTGAGGAGGGTTGTAAAGCCGGGCTGGTATTTAACCCGGCGACACCGCTGAGCTGTCTGAAATATGTCATGGATAAAGTCGACATGATTCTGCTGATGTCGGTCAACCCCGGTTTCGGCGGCCAGTCTTTCATTCCGGCTACGCTGGATAAGCTACGCGAAGCGCGCAAGCTGATCGATGATTCCGGTTATGACATTCGTCTGGAAGTTGACGGTGGTGTGAAAGTCGACAATATCCGCGAAATTGCTGCCGCCGGTGCCGATACTTTTGTCGCCGGTTCTGCGATTTTCGGTGCCGTAGGCAAGGATGATGCCCACGATTATGACAGCGTCGTCGCCGCCATGCGCGCCGAGCTGGCGAAAGCGTAAAAAGCTTTTTACCGCAGAGACGCCGAGGCGCAGAGTTTTTAGGTTTAAGCTTATTCGAACAAAATTAAGTTAATTGGGATAGGTGTGAATGAATTCGCACCCATAATACTTAACTAACTAATGTTTTTCTCTGCGCCTCTGCGGTTAATAATGTTTTGGAGTAACAATGGCAATAAAAAAACCCGACATGGTGCTGATAGATGTAGATGGCACACTGGTCGATAGCGTGCCCGATCTGGCTTACTGCGTGGATGAAATGCTGAAAGCGCTGGATATGCCGACACGCGGCGAAGAACGGGTGCGACACTGGGTGGGCAACGGCGTTGAACGTCTGGTGCGTCGCGGCCTGATTAACCAGCTGGACGGCGAACCCGATGAGGCGCTGTTTGAAAAAGCCCTGCCGATTTTCAACGCGCTGTATGCCGTCAATACTTCGAAACGCAGCTGCCTGTATCCCGGTGTGAAAGAGGCGCTGGAGTTTCTGAAAACCACCGGGGTAAAAATTGGCTGTGTCACCAACAAGGCGGCTCAGTTTACCCTGCCGATTTTAAAAGACCTGGGTATCGCCGATTATTTCGAGATCGTGATCTGCGGCGATACCCTGGAGAAGAAAAAACCCGATCCATTGCCCCTACTGCACGCCGCCGAAAAGCTGGGCGTGACCCCGGAACATTCACTGATGCTGGGCGATTCCATGAGTGATGTGAAAGCGGCACGCGCGGCCGGGTTCGATATTGTCTGCATGTCGTATGGCTACAACCATGGCGAAGATATCCGTGATTACTATCCGGATGCGGTGGTCGATTCCATGGCGGAAATTAAAAATATTGTTAACTGGTAGTCGCAGAGCGGTAGTGCCCGGCACGAACTTGATTTACTATCTGACTATGAAAATATTCTCTGAACAGCAAGTATCGAGGCATGGTTGTATCTGGCGATGGTGAGGCTCGTCTGTACAGTATGACTATGTCTTAATACTTGTAACCTGTTCCGGGAAATATGATGTCCTCTGAAAACGCCAATAAAGCAAGATTTGAAAAACTGAGAAAAACAGGCAGCCATCGCGTACCGCTGGTGCGCGAAGTGCTGGCTGATCTCGATACTCCGCTCAGCACCTATCTCAAGCTCGCCAATACTCCCTATTCCTATCTGTTCGAATCGGTGCAGGGCGGTGAGAAATGGGGCCGCTATTCCATCATCGGTCTGCCCTGCCGGAAAGTGGTCAAAATCCACAACCGCGAGATAACCATTGAAGAGGACGGTGTCGTGGTGGCGCAGCAGCAGGCCGCCGACCCGCTGGCCTGGATCAGCGAATTTCAGCAGCAGTATGCGCAAAACGATGCTGATTTCAGCGACCTGCCGCGCTTCACCGGCGGCCTGGTGGGCTATTTCGGCTATGAAACCATTCGCTATATCGAGCCACGCCTGGATCATGAAGACAAACCGGACCCACTGGGAACGCCGGATATTCTGCTGATGGTCTCGGAAGAGGTCGTGGTTTTCGACAATCTGGCGGGCAAGCTGTATATCATTATACACGTTGATCCTCAGCAGCAGGGCGCACTGGCCGGGGGCGAGCAACGCCTGCAGGAACTGGCCGAAGGCCTGCGTCGCCCCGTGCCGCAGCCGCCTGTTCACGAGACACGCCGGGTGGATGAAGCGGATTTTATCTCCGGCCTGACCGAGCAGGGCTACAAATCAGCGGTGGAGAAGGCCCGGCAGTACATTGTCGACGGCGATATCATGCAGGTGGTGCTGTCACAGCGCCTGACCATTCCTTTTAATGCCCAGCCGCTGGATCTGTATCGCGCCCTGCGCAGCCTGAATCCATCTCCCTATATGTATTATCTGGATCTGGGCGATCATCAGGTGGTGGGTTCTTCGCCCGAAATTCTGGTGCGCCTGGAAGACGGCGAGATCACCGTACGCCCGATTGCCGGTACCCGCCCGCGCGGCAAAGATGAAGCCCAGGACAGGGAGCTGGAGGCGGAGTTGCTGGCCGACCCCAAGGAGCTGGCGGAGCACCTCATGCTGATCGATCTGGGGCGCAATGATGCCGGGCGCGTCAGCAAAACCGGCAGCGTCAAGCTCACCGATAAAATGATCGTGGAGCGCTACTCGCACGTCATGCACATCGTCTCCAATGTCACCGGTCAGCTCAAGCCCGAAATGAACGCCATGGATGTATTGCGCGCGACCTTCCCGGCGGGCACGGTCAGCGGCGCGCCAAAAATTCGGGCCATGCAGATCATTGATGAACTGGAGCCGGTAAAACGCGGCATCTATTCCGGCGCGGTCGGTTACCTGTCGTGGAACGGTGACATGGACACCGCGATAGCAATTCGTACCGCCGTGATCAAGGACAAGCGACTATCGATACAGGCTGGCGCGGGCATCGTCTATGACTCCATCTCCGATAACGAATGGGCCGAAACCATGAACAAGGCACGCGCCATTTTTCGCGCGGTGAGCATGGCTGAATCCGGTTTGATCAAAAACAGCTGAACGGCTTATGGTTAACCTGATTCAAATAGTTTTATCGCTAGCGTCACCATTTTTGAAATCGCCTGTTAAACAAGAAGAACTTTTATAGATCGGGTAGTATTCACGCATGTTATTAATGATCGACAATTATGACTCCTTTACCTACAACCTGGTGCAATATCTGGGTGAGCTGGGTGCGGATGTCGAAGTGCATCGTAACGACCGGATCACGCTTGAAGAAATTGCGCAGCGGGCGCCCGAGCGCATCATGATTTCGCCGGGGCCGTGCACGCCGGATGAAGCCGGGGTGTCGATGGAAGTGATCAGAAACTTTGCCGGCAAGGTGCCTATTCTCGGCGTCTGTCTGGGTCATCAGAGTATCGGTCAGGTGTACGGCGGGAAAATCGTGCATGCGCGGGAAATTATGCACGGCAAAACATCGTTAATTCATCACAAGGGTGAATATGTATTCAGGGGACTGAAAAATCCCTACACCGCGACGCGTTACCATTCGCTGGTGATTGAAAAAAATACGCTGCCTGACTGCCTGGAAATAACCGCCTGGACCGAAACCGATAATGGCGAAATGGATGAGATTATGGGTGTGCGTCACAGGGAGCTGGCGGTTGAAGGCGTACAGTTTCATCCCGAATCGATTTTGACCGAGTGTGGTCATCAGCTGCTTCAAAACTTTTTGAATATGCAGCTCTAGTTAGCAGTAGCAATTAAAAAGCAGTGATAATAAAAATTAAGGTTGAAGATTGTTATGGATATGCAAAGCGCAATAAAAGCGGTCACAGAAAAACAGGATTTATCTGTTGCAGAGATGGCATCGGTGATGCGCCTGATCATGACCGGTGAGGCTACGCCTGCGCAGATTGGTGGTTTTTTAATTGGCCTGCGCATGAAAGGCGAGACCGTGGATGAGGTGGTGGCGGCCGCCTCGGTGATGCGGGAACTGTCTACCCGGGTTGAAGTTGAAACCGAATATCTGGTCGACACCTGCGGTACCGGCGGTGATCTCTCCGGCAGTTTTAATATCTCCACCGCCAGTGCTTTTGTCGTCGCAGCCGCTGGTGCGCGCGTGGCCAAACACGGCAACCGTTCGATCAGCAGCAAGTCAGGCAGTGCTGATGTGCTGGAGGCGGCGGGGGTAAATCTCGATTTAACGCCCGCGCAGGTGGCGGACTGTGTCAATGAAATCGGCCTTGGTTTCATGTTCGCCCCCATGCATCACAACGCCATGAAATACGCCATTGGTCCGCGCCGGGAAATGGCCGTGCGTACTATTTTTAATGTCCTCGGGCCGTTGACTAATCCCGCAGGTGCGCCCAATCAGGTGCTGGGTGTGTACAGCCGTGACTGGGTCGTGCCGCTGGCCGAAGTGCTGAAACGTCTGGGCAGCAAGCATGTGCTGGTGGTCAGTTCTGAAGATGGCATGGATGAGATCAGCATCAGCGCACCGACGCTGGTGGCAGAGCTGAAAAATGGCGAAGTCAACAGCTATACCATTCAGCCGGAAGATTTCGGCATGCAGCGCGCCGAACTGGCGACCATCAGGGCGGCTGATGCCGAACACAGTCTGGCGATCATCAAGGAAGTTCTGGCGAATCAGTCTGGTCCGGCAAAAGACATTGTCTGCCTCAATGCCGGCGCGGCTATCTATGTAGCCGGCCTGACAGGTTCACTGGCAGAAGGCGTAAAACGTGCCGCGGAGGTTATTGCAGAAGGCAGGGCCGCGGAAAAATTACAGCAACTGGTTGATAAGACCTCGGCCTAATTATGACTGACACCCCCGATATTCTGAAAAAAATTCTTCATCGCAAACGCGAAGAAATCGCTGAGCGCTCAGCCAGGCTGGCTCTGGGGGATTTAATAAAATATGCCGAGCAGGCCAGTCCGGTGCGTGATTTTGTTGCCGCCATCGAAAGCCGTCTGGCCGAAAACAGGGCGGCGGTCATCGCTGAAATTAAAAAAGCCTCGCCCAGTAAGGGCGTGTTGAGAGAAAACTTTAATCCCGCTGAAATTGCCAAAAGCTATGAAGCCGGTGGCGCGGCCTGTCTTTCAATACTGACCGATGCTGACTTTTTTCAGGGCAGCGAAAACTTCCTCAAACAGGCTCGATCGGTATGTGAGCTGCCGGTGATTCGCAAGGACTTTATCATCGATCCATATCAGGTTTATGAGTCTCGAATGATCAATGCGGATTGCATCCTGTTGATCGTGGCCGCGCTGGATGACGCGATGCTGAAACAGCTGCTGGCGCTGGCACATGAATTAAAAATGGATGTGTTGATGGAGGTGCATGATGAGCAGGAGATGCAGAGAGCGCTGGCCACCGATGCCCGTTTGATCGGCATTAATAACCGCAGCCTGCACACCTTTGAAACCAGCTTGCAGACCACTCTGTCGATGCGCGCCATGGTACCGACAGACCGGATTGTGGTCACCGAAAGTGGTATTCACACCCAGGAAGATGTGAAGCTGATGCGTGATAATGATGTTCACGCCTTCCTGGTAGGCGAAGCCTTCATGCGCGCCGATGACCCCGGCGAAAAACTGAAAGAACTATTTATGTAAAACCGATAATTTGGCTAGTCTATTGGCTGAGTGTGAAACTGTTGGAGAAAAGGCTGAGTATTTAGTCCGCAGATGAACGCAGATAAAAACAAAAAATAAATGTATGTTATGTGCCGCAGGCGCACAAATATATCTGCGTTCATCTGTGGACTTAAGGTTTTCGGGCAGTAAGCATTTAACTGCCAACTATGTTTTAGCTCTTTCCGAATATCAGCCTGTGAGCGGTAAAGTTATTATTGTCCAGGATTTGATCATACCTTCAAGTGATTATAGGTAAAGTACGAATATAGAACCTTGCGGTTTACAGGTATAACTTTTTAGAGAGTAACGTAATGAAAGCAACGGTTAAATGGCTGGATCATATGTCCTTCGTCGGAGAATCCGGCAGTGGACATTCAGTAGTTATGGACGGGCCGCCGGACGACGGTGGCCGCAATCTGGGTGTTCGTCCTATGGAGATGGTGCTGCTGGGGATGGGTGGCTGCACGGCATTCGATGTGGTGCATATCCTGAAGCGGGCACGACAGAATATCGTTGACTGCCATGTCGAGCTGGAAGCAGAGCGTGCGGCGGATATCCCGAAGGTGTTCACAAAGATACACGCGCACTACATTATCAAGGGTAAGGGGCTGGATACGAAAAAGGTGGAGCGTGCTATTAACATGACTGCGGAAAAGTACTGTTCGGTCTCTATCATGCTGGCTCACTGCGTGGAAATCACCCACGATTTTGAAATAATCGAAGAATAAAATAATAAAAAGGTATTTTGAGTGTCACAATCAGCAGAGCAGTTATTTAAAGAGTTGCAGCAGCAATATTATCAGGCATGGTTTCGTTTTCATCCCGAGCGTGCGGTTGAGGTGGGTATAGATAACTACGCGGGTGAGCTGCGCAGTTATGCGGATGATGATATCGGGGCATTGATTGCGCTTAATCAAAAGTTAATCACAGCGCTCGATGAAAGTGATTTTGATGCACTGACAGCGACCAGCCAGGTGGATTTTAAAGTGCTAAGGTCTGCTGCTAATATTGAGTTGCATGACCTTGAAGAGCGTGATTGGCGTTATCGTGACCCTTCTGAATATGTGCCGGTGAATGCCGTTTATCAGCTGTTGATTTATCCGGTTGATGAGGTGCATCGTGCGCTCAAGTATCGCGTCCAGAAAATCCCCGAGTACCTGCGTGGTGCCCGTCTGCAACTGTCCCAGTATCCTGAAAGAGTGGTGCCAATATGGCTGGAAGCGGCGGTCAGTGAGTGCCACGCCAGCGTGAGTTTTATGCGTGATCTGGGGCGTCATCCGCTGATGATGAAAAAGTTTGAAAATCCCGCGCGTCTACAACCATTGTTCGAAGATGCCGCGCATGCGCTGGAGAAATTTGTAACATTTCTTGAAACTGAAATTGCGCCCAAAGCCGCCGGTGATTTTGCCTGTGGCTCGCTGCATTTTGAGCGTCTGCTGAACAAAAAACATTTTATCGAAACCACTGCCGATGACGTGCTGAGCTTTGGCGAAAAATTATTCAGTGAGACGCAGCAGGCATTGCTTGAACAAACCCGAAATATGCAGGGCGACGAAAATATTGAAGCGCTGTTAAAACACATTCAGGCACAGCATCCCGCAGCTGATCAGCTTGTAGAGGTGTATCGCCAGCGTATGCTCGACGCTTACCACTGGTGGGCTGATTCGGCGCTAGTGACCATGCCGGAAAAGCAGTCGCTGAAAGTGCAGGCAACGCCGGAATTTCTGCGACATGTGATTCCCTTTGCCGCCTACGAGCCGCCGCAGTGCAGTGATCCCGAGCAGCATGGTTTATATTATGTCACCGTGCCCGCAGAGACAGCGGCACTGGCCGAACATAACTATTGCAACATCGATCTCACCTGTGTGCATGAAGCCTTTCCCGGTCATCATCTGCAGTTCGTTACCGAAAATCAGAGCAGCTTCAGTTACACGCGCCAGCTCAATGGCTCGGCCTCCCTCTACGAAGGCTGGGCTTTATATTGCGAAGAGCTGGCTATCGAACAGGGCTTTTTAAATAAAGATGAACACCATTTCATCATGTTACAGGGGCGCATCTGGCGTGCCCTGCGTATCATTGTCGATGTGAAATTGCAGACCGGGCAGCTGAGTGTCGAACGCGCAATTGCGCTGATGATGGCGGAGCTGGGTTTCACGCGCGAGCAGGCGCAGGCTGAAATCAGCTGGTATAGCCATTCACCGGCTACGCCACTGTGTTATGCCGTCGGGCGTGAAATGATTCTGCAGGCGCGACAAGTGATGCAGGCACAGGCCGGGTTTAAGCTGTTAACGTTTCATGATCAGCTGCTGTCGCAAGGCTCCATTGCCCTGCCGCTGGTGATACAGCAGACCATGGGCGAACCGGTCTGGCAGACAGTGCGGGAAAAGATGTTCAGTTAGGTTAGCCATGCTACGCATGTTCTAAATCGTTCTAAACGATTTAGTGCGACGGTATGACGAAGCGGCGGGTACGTAAAAACGCTCGTCTTAAATACGGTAGGTGGTTTTGGTCATCACTTTCGACATTAATGACATCAGGCCTTTTACCGGTGCCGGCAGTTCGGCGCCGCCGTGATTCAGTGCCGTGGTGGCATGCCGGGCCTCGTCAATGCGCATCTGTTCGAGAATGGCGCGGCTGCGTTGATCCTGTTTGGGTAGCTCTTTAAGGTGGCTATCGAGGTGGCGCACCACCTGGTGTTCGGTTTCGGCCAGAAAGCCCAGACTCCACTTGTCGCCTAGCGCACCGGCAAATGCACCGATGGCCAGAGAACCCGCGTACCAGATCGGGTTGAGGTAACTGGTGCGATCGCCCAGCTCGTGCAGGCGGGACTCGGTCCAGGCGAGGTGGTCGTTTTCCTCCAGCGCAGCCTGCTCCAGTTTTTCGCGCACTTCATTATTGCGGGCAGTCAGCGCCTGACCCTGATACAGCGCCTGTGCCGAAACTTCACCGGCATGATTTACCCGCATCAGACCGGCAACATGCTTACGTTCCGGATCCTGAAGTTCACATTCCTCTACAGCCTCAGCCGGGTTAATGCGCCGGGTGACAAGGGGTTTGCCGGCCACAGTCCGCAAAGCGGTATCGACATTCATCAGCAGGTGGTCAATCGGTGTGTAATCTCTCATAAGGTGATATTGCCCAGAACCGCGATGACATGCAAGATCTACCGTTAGTGAGTCCGGATGTTTCGTAAATTATGCGCGATCGCACTTGATCTCTGATTCCATAAGAAACTTTATTCAATCGACCATGTTCTAACTAAGTGGCGCTTTATCAGAAAATTTCTGGTGAAATCAAATCTACGGTGCGATCTTCGAGTAAATTAACGAAACAGCCGGATTAATAACTTTTTCAACGGGAGTGAACAGTGCCTCATTATAAATATCACGTATTTTTCTGTACCAACCAGCGCCAGCCCGGCGAAACGTGCTGCGGGCAATATAATGCCGCCGAAATACGTGAATACGCCAAAGCTAAAATTAAAGAGCTGGGTCTGAACGGCGATGGCGGCGTCAGGATAAATGCAGCAGGCTGTCTGGGGCGGTGCGAGGAGGGGCCGGTAATTGTGGTCTACCCGCAGGAGACCTGGTACACCTATATTGATCGGCAGGATGTAGATGAAATCATCAGTGAGCATTTACTGGCCGGGCGAATTGTTGAGCGCCTGCTGATTTGATGGCCTGGTAGCATACCATTAGATGCAATTTTACCGAAGATAATGCTTGACAGATTGCGCGGTATATTAGATAATTATTAAATACTTAATCAGTTTGATTAATTATTCGACTCCTCCTCCTTTTTGGTGGTTTTATGCACGGGCTCCCAGCCCGTGCATTTTTTTGGTGTGGAATTCTTGATTTATCCGCGTTAAATCCATTAAAAGCCGGCAAAGCACTTGTCGGGGCGCTGTATTTTATGTATTATTCCGCCTCTTTGCCACGCGGACACTCCGTGGCGATATACACTAGATTAGAATTGCAGGACAAAGCCTGATGAAGACTATAAGCGCAAGAGCTGAAGACGTAAAAAGAGACTGGTTTCTGATCGATGCCGAAGATAAAACTTTGGGTCGACTGGCAACAGAAGTTGCGCGTCGTTTACGCGGAAAACATAAAGCTATTTACACACCTCATGTGGATACCGGTGATTACATCGTCATTATCAACGCTGAGAAAGTCCGTGTTACCGGCAACAAAGCCAAAGATAAAATTTACTACAGCTATTCAGGTTATATCGGCGGTCTAAAAGAAATCAACTTTCAGGATCTCATCCAGAAAGCGCCTGAACGCGTTATTGAAAAAGCGGTTAAAGGTATGCTGCCCAAGGGTTCACTGGGTCGCACCATGTTCCGTAAGCTGAAAGTTTACGCGGGTAAAGAACACGAACATGCAGCACAGCAGCCACAGCCGCTGGAAATTAATTAAGGTATCACTATGACAGAACAATATTACGCAACCGGTCGTCGTAAAACATCCAGCGCCAGAGTTTATCTGAGTGCCGGTACAGGTGAAATCATCGTTAACGGTCTGCCTGTTGATGACTTTTTTGGTCGTAAAACATCACGCATGGTCGTGCGTCAGCCACTTGATGTCGCTGAGATGAACGGCAAGTTTGATATCAAAATTTCCGTCGCCGGCGGTGGTAACTCCGGCCAGGCGGGTGCAATCCGTCACGGCATTACCCGTGCACTGATGGCCTATGATGAAACCTTACGCCCTGCCTTGCGCAAAGCTGGTTTCGTTACTCGCGATGCCCGTGAAGTTGAACGTAAGAAAGTGGGTCTGCGTAAGGCTCGCCGTGCTGTTCAGTTCTCGAAACGTTAAGTTTCATACTGAATACGATTTTACGGCTCGGGAGTTTAATAAATTCCGAACCGTTTCCTGAGTATTTGGGGAATCGTCTAACGGCAGGACAGCGGACTCTGACTCCGTCAATCAAGGTTCAAATCCTTGTTCCCCAGCCATAAATAAAAAAGCCCCGATTTTCGGGGCTTTTTTATTTATGGCTACTTACTGATTACCCGGAATAGTCAGCACCGCCTCGGTACCGGCTCCCGCACGCGGCAGCAGTTTTACGCTCCAGCCGTGTGCATCCGCCAGTTGGCGGACGATGGCCAGGCCCAGGCCGCTGCCGCCGGTTTCGCTGCCGCGGGATTTTTCCAGCCGGAAAAAAGGCCGGAACACCGCTTCGATATGTTCTGCCGGGATGCCCGGGCCGCGGTCGCTGATCCGGATGATCGTCGCGTCCTTGCGGCATTCGTAACTGACGGTCACCGGCTTGCCCTCGCCGTAGCGCAGGGCGTTGGTCAGTAGATTGGTCACGATTCTGCGCAGTGCCAGCGGTTGCAGCATCCGGTAGCAGGGCTGCCCGCGCGACCATTCTATGGCCACTCCGTTGGTCTGAATATTTTTAATGATCGTGTCCAGCTCCAGATCGATATCGGTGGCGAGCACTTCCTCTTCCGCCAGTTCAAGACTGATGCTCAAGGTTTCGCCAATGAGCCGGTTGATGACTTCCAGATCGCTGTGAATGCTCGCCATTAACTCGCGGTCACCGCCTTCGTCGGGCAGCATGGACAGGGCCAGTTGAATCTGGGTGAGCGGGGTGCGCAGGTCGTGTGCTATGCCTGCCAGCAAGGTGGTCCGGTTGGCGAGCAGCTCCTTTACCTGAATGTTCATGCGGTTGAATCCACGAGCCAGTACGATCAGTTCCTCCGGCCCCTCTTCCTGCACAGGCTCGGGCCATTGGCCTTTGCCGCCCAGTTGCGCTGCGCGGTAAAGGCGATCTACCGGCACGGTCAGGCGCCTTGTCAGTATGATGGCGGTGATAACGGTCAGATAAACGCTTGTGATCAGGACAACAAAAAAGGCGATTGATGGTTTTACCCCGATACGTTCACGTGAAAAGCCAAAGCGTAATATTTCGTCGGTGATCGGAATATCAACCCAGAACCATTCCTTGTCATCGCTGTCACGGCTGGACTTGATGGTAATCGCTGCGCCCATCTGCTTGCTCAGTGAAGTTTCCAGAAAATAAAGATAGGGCAGCATGCTGGTGCTGGGGGGCAAAGACACCTCAGCACCGGTTAATACCAGGTCATGCTTCTGCCGCATTTTTACAGTGAAGTCCCGGCGTCCAGCCGCGGTAGATGTGTGGTCCCATCTTTCAGCGGCGTGGAACATAATACTGGCCAGGTCATCGGTGGCTCGATGACCCAGCGGTATCACCATATAGTAGGCCAGCGTCGATACCATTATCAGCAGAAAGACAAACGATACGATGCCGATGGTGGAGAGGACTTTCCATAAATAGCTCTGGAACTTGAAAAAATGCATACTGTCTCTGGCTAGCCTTCGGTGGAAAACAGGTAGCCTGCGCCCCAGATCGTGCGCAGGTAAACCGGTTCGGCGGGGTCGGTTTCAATCTTTTTACGCAAACGACCCACACAGATGTCGATGCTGCGATCAAGCGGGTCACGTTCGTAACCTTTGGTAATCTCCAGCAGCCTGTCACGGTTGATTACCCGGTTGGCATGCTCCAGAAAAGCGCGTAGCAGTGTGAACTCGCCGGTAGTGAGAGGGATCTCCTCCTGGTCTTTTCGGAGCTGGTGTTTTTCCACATCCAGGCAAAACGGGCCAAAGCTATGCAGATGTTTAGTCTCCGCGCCGGCGGGCTGGCCGTTCTGCGCGTAGCGGCGCAGAACGCAGCGAATTCTGGCCAGCAGCTCCCTGGGATTGAAAGGCTTGATCAGGTAATCATCCGCACCCATTTCAAGGCCGACGATACGGTCGAGTTCTTCGCCGCGTGCGGAGAGGATGATGATGGGCAGATTGTTCTGATGGTACAGGCGACGACCAATGGAAAGCCCGTCCTCACCGGGCAGCATCAGAGGTCGAGAATCACCAGATCGACCTCATGGTCGGCCAGATATCGATCCATCGCCGCACCATCCTCAACCGCTTCGACCATAAAACCTTCCTGCGAAAGATATTTCTTCAGCAACTGCCTGAGCTTGGGCTCATCATCGACCACTAACAGCCGTTGCCGTGGTGCACTCATAGGATTGCCGGCTCATTCCGGTTATTGATACAGTTCTGTAAAGTGGACCCCATAATCAAGACAAAAATATCACGAGTTTAAGTTGTACATTCAATCTCATCCACAGCTGGTCGGCGCTGCCCCGTTGTTACCGTCGTTTCTGATCTTTCTTTTTTAGGATACTTGTCCAGAATCATTGCGCCACCGCCTTGTGCGCTTTCATAGACCCTGTCGGGTGTTTGATTAGCCAGTGACTGGTGTGGACGCTCCTGATTGTAGAAGGTGAAGTATTCCGTCAGTCCAAGAGTCAGTCCACGCATGTC